>NZ_JBEONP010000019.1:0-90950 GCF_040544435.1 Undibacterium sp. GrIS 1.2 | reverse complement strand
ATGTCACATGTGCCGCTTCAAACAAGAAAACCAATCGCAACAGTGGCCACACCCATGCTCGACTTTACTGGTTTGGGTATTTTGCAAGAAGCTCGCATGTAAAAAAAATATAAAAATGACGAGCTCCTCATCCCCCAATCCTACACATTGTTACTGATGGTTACACATTAATCAATTTAGCTTAACTTTTTGGAATATTTCTTCTGCTAGGATAAGTTTTCTTTCAGTCAATTCTTTAGCTCAGGTTCGACAGATTTAAACGCTAACGTAACCGTAAAAACGAACGTAAAAGCGAACGCAAAATTAAGCGTAAGACAGCGAGTCGATAGCTAAATAAATTAACCGGGAAGATTAAAAAAAGGCGCTGATTGCCGCTGTTAAAAGCCTGCGATGCATCAGTATAAAACTGCTTAAAATTGGTTGTAATTGTTTGTGTCACCCATCCATTGGAGTGCATTAAAGATGATCCAGCATTATCAACAGATTGCCCAAAGCCTTAATTGGGATGCAGATTATATAGACAAAAATAGTCCCTTTAATGATGGCGAACTGATCGCCGCACAGCAGCCAACATTTACCGATTCTACTGATCTGAGATTGTCGATAACAGAAGAAAAAATGTCCCGCTTTGCGGTGATTGCTTCTAGCCTTGTTGATCCTCAGCTCCGTCACTTCAATTCTCTCGTTCCTGCATTAGTTCCAACTTTGGCTCCAACATTAGTTCCAAAATCTAATAGCAGCGCCAACACTCAAATTGGCCAGCATGATTTTGAAACCAAGCGCTTCAAACCCAACCATTTTTTCCTCAGTTAAAAATTCCACGCTGTAAAAATATTGCTTCAAAAGTCTAGTTTTAAAAATCTAGTTTTCAAAAGTCGTTTTTAGATTTACGTATCACTGCTTTACCAAGAATATTTCAAGACCGACCAACTTACTATGTAACGTAGAGTCGATCTTGCAATAGGCATTTTTTCTGGACCGCGTTTAAAAAGACGGTAAATTGAATTTGCCAAGCCTGTAGAAAACAAGATTTTCTTCCAGGTTGCTGTGACTGAACCGATCTATTCAAAATCCTTTGAACTGGTCACTTTCTTCGTATTACCATTTGGAGATAAGTAATGAAACTCAGTTGTAAATTTAAAATGCTGCCTGTAGCAGCAATGGTGTTAGCAACAATTGGTGGCGCAGCACAAGCAGCCGAACAATGGGTCTCTACCGCGACCAAAGCGCCGCGTTTGTTGAGCACTGCATCGCCACTGGCATTAATGCAAGCTGGGACACAAACTCATGTTGTGGTCTCATTGAAAGTACGCAACAAAGCGGACCTCGATGCGCTGACAACTAACCTCATCACTGGTGGTGGCGCCAAGCCAATCACTAGCGCTGAGTTCATGAGCCACTACGCACCAACAGCAGCCCAAGTAAAATCGGTAGTCGATCATTTGACCAAAAGTGGTTTCGTCAATATCGTCGTCTCTGACAACCACCTGCTAGTCAGCGCAGATGGTGCAGCATCCTCCGTTAAAACTGCATTCAATACTGATCTGCATACATACAACATCAATGGCCGTACAGCACATGCCAACTTGAGTGATGTCACTGTACCGCAATCGCTGGGCGATATCGTATTGGCGGTTCATGGTTTGCAAACTGTCCATCTGCATCACACAATGGCAATGCGTCCAGACGCTAAAACACTGTCGACTGTTGGCCACAATCCAACCGACTTCCCTTTGATCTATAACGCATCTAGCTTGCCAAGTGCAACCAACGCAACCATCGGTATTATTACCCAAGGTAGCATGACGCAAACGATCAAAGATCTGAACACATTTACTACCAATGCTGGCTATCCAAAAACCAATGTCAGCACAGTGACAGTTGGTTCTGCCAGCACAGATACGTCTGGTGTGGATGAATGGAATATGGATACTCAAGATGCCTTGGCAGCAGCAGGCGGTACGATCAAACAAATGATTTTGTACACGGCTAATACTTTGAGCGATGCTGACCTGACTAATACGTACAATAAAGCTGTCAGCGACAACGTAGCCAAAACGATCAACGTGTCTTTAGGTGAATGCGAAACTGATGCGCAAAGCTCCGGCATCATGGCAAGTAACGATCAGATCTTCCAGACTGCGGTAGCACAAGGGCAGACTTTCTCGGTTTCTTCCGGCGATTCAGGTGCGTATGAATGCGGTGGTTCCAGCACATCACAAAGTTACCCTTCTGTATCCCCTTATGTCATCTCAGTTGGCGGTACTTTGCTGAACACATCAGGCACCACATGGACGTCTGAAACAGTATGGGCTTGCACCAGCTCTGCTAATTGCCAGCAAAGTTCCAGCGGTGGCGCAGGCGGCGGACCAAGCCTGACAGAAGCAGCGCCAAGCTGGCAAACTGCCGCAGGCGTATTGGGAAGCTCCACCAAACGTGGCGCACCTGACGTCGCATTTGATGCATCACCTAACAGCGGCGCATTGGTAATCGTCAACGGTACTAGCTCGCAAATCGGTGGTACTAGTCTGGCAGCACCGTTGTTCACTGGTTTCTGGGCTCGCGTTCAGTCTATGAACAACAATACACTGGCCTTCCCAGCTTCTGCCATTTATCAAAAAGCAGCGGCTAATCCAACAATGTTCCATGACGTAACTTCTGGCAGCAACGGTGGTTACACTGCAAAAACTGGTTGGGATTATGCAAGTGGTTACGGCAGTTTGAACGTTGCTAATTTTGCGACTGTCATGGGATCGGGCGGCGGTACAACACCTCCACCATCCAATGTATTGAGCAATGGCGTAGCAAAAACTGGCCTCGCTCTGACGACTGGCAACTCCACGGTGTACACTTTTGTGGTTCCATCAGGCCGTACTACATTGACCTTTAAAACATCGGGCGGTACTGGCGATGCAGATATCTACGTCAAACTAGGTTCTGCACCGACAACATCATCTTATTTGAAAAAATCTGATGGTTCTACCACGACTGAAACGATCACTATTAGCTCACCAGCCGCAGGTACTTACTACCTGTTGCTCAACTCTTACGCTAGCTTCAGCGGTGTGAGCTTGGTTGCTTCTGACTAATAGGTATTGTTAGCGATTAGTCGCTAATGAGTTTGGCTGGCTGCAACAAGTTTGCGGTCAGTCAAATAAACTATAAAGAATTTCGCCCTCATTCTGACGAGAATGAGGGCGAAATCGTTTCAGCGCTGATGTTGATCTGGTGCGACTAAGCATTGGTAAAAGACACTGCTGGATTAGCTTAACAAGGTAGCGTGGAGGCAATTAGATTCCATAATAATCAATATACTCCCCTTTATTTTTATTCAAATCGGCTTATTGACCATTAAATATATGGACAACTAAAATATACCTACTACGAGTATATATTTAATGACAAATCGATTCAGACATTCTCAATGAGGTTTCGCCCACTTATTTTCCTTGCCTCGTCATTCAGCGGTCGCTCAAAAGTTACTCTCAAACGTATCAACGAGCGTATTACTTTATTCAGCCAGTTCACCAAACCAGGTCAGTCCAAACAAGCGATCAGGGTCGAGCAGCCTTTGCATTTTTCCCGCCAGTTGCTGCGCTGCTTGTGACGTAAATCGATGGTAGTAGGTCTGATTATATGGGCCGACTCCGTGTTCGGCACTAAAGCTGCCTTGATACTCACGCACCACCATATCGTAGATCGCATCGCGCACTGCGCTGACCGTTGTCGCATCGTAAGCGATAGCCGCTACATGCGGCCACACCAGATTAAAGTGGCAACCGCCATCCGCCCAATGACCAAAATCCATGATCTGCAAAAACGGATAATGGGTTTCGATCAAGCCAATCGCCTGCTGCCGAAAATCAACCAAAGAGGAACGCGGCATAGAAATATCAAACGCAATAATCTTACCTTCGCTACGCAAAGACTCACTGATCGCATGCCGTATACGCCACAAATCTTTACCGCGACCAATCACTGCATTGGTGATAATGTCGTCATCGCTTCCAGTCAATAAGGTGGCCAGCGAATTGCTTAATAAATCCTCCAAACACAAGCCTGAATGCTGCTGGGCGATGCTGGTATCCAGCTCAATCAGGACGCAATAATCGGGGATATCAGCCAGACTGCCAAAGGGATTACTGATCGCCGGAACATGTCGCAATACCGAAGCCAATGCTTGTCCAGAAATCCCCTCAAAGGCGCTCAGCAATTCTCCGCAATCGCGCTCCAGCCTTTGCAACAATTCTAAAACTGCAGCCTGATCACGCGGCACAACTAATGCAGTAGCCGTTTGTTTTGGCAAGCGATGCACTTGTAAAACGGCTTTGCTGATAATCCCGTAGGCGCCACTGGTGCCGACAAACAATTGCTTTAGATCAGGGCCGGTATTATTTTTGCGAAGCGCCGATTGCAGATCCAGCACCCTGCCTGGCGGATTCAGCAATACGACTTCCAGCCCCAACAAATTTTGCCGCACGTCGCCATACTTAATCAGTCTTGCACCTCCAGTATTGGCGGCGATCATGCCGCCAATAGTCGGGTTGGCACCGAGGTCAATCGGGAAGCATAAATCGTGTTCTTTCAACGCCTCATTCAAATCGTGCAAGGTCACACCAGCATCGACGGTGACTGAGCGATTGACCGTATCAATCTCTATGCAACGACTAAGGCGTTCCGTGCTCAAGACCAGATACTGTCCGCTCTGATCTGGCGTGCTGGCGGCGACCAAACCCGTATTGGCACCCTGCACCACCAGCTTCAACTGATGCGCTGCACACAGACTGACCAGTTGCGACAATTGCACGGCGCTATTGGGACGCGCGACCGCCATTGCTTGCCCGACGCCATAGCGCGCTCCGGTTACGTAACGGGCGCAGTCCTCTAGCGTGGTCAGCAAGCCGGCATCACCCAATAAATCTTGCAGCGACTCCAGCACAGCTAAGCGATTGACAGGCTCAAGCATTGGCGGTCATCTTAAAAATACCTTGCGCATTGCCTGTGTCAAACTGCAGATCAAGTTTCGACAATCCGGTGACGGGATCAAGCATCGTGTCTCGCGAGATAAATTCATAAAATGATCCCGGCACTTCGCGTGTCACTAGCACTGCCTCTGCATCATAAAATTCCCGCACAACATTGTCGGCCTTAAACGCGGTCTGTCTTACGCGACCAGAGCCAGAGACTTCGACCTGCGCTTTGATGGAGCGCCCCAAGGCTTTTTGCTCCTCCGCAGTCTGGAACACATCGGCTACGCGGTCCGTTGCGTGGTTAAACACATTCCCCTCAGTAGCGATCCATGCCATTTCGGCAGATTCTTTGATCAGTAGCTCATAGTCGCTTAATTGCGGAGTGCCATGCTGACGATCAAAACAGGCGACCAGCACGGGCAATAATTCCAGCGCCTGCTGCACGCTCAGACTGCCGTCGCGCTCCAGTTCATTGAGCAGACTAAACGCCGCTGGCGTCAAAGGATCTTTGGAGTCGCCCAAAACCCGGCTGACCGCTTGCTGAAAAGCCGGACTAAAACGTTCTGTATGTAGTTCGCTGACAAAAAACTGCGAGATATTTTCAGGATCATCAACCTGTGCATAAGAACGCCCGGTCATGTTTAAGCGATCCAGCGGATATTTGCCATTCAGGCGATACCCTAATGGTTTGAGAATTCGCGTCACAGCGGCTTCGCCCGGAGGCAAAGCACCGATGCCAAACCAGCGCACCGTGCGCAAAGCACCATGATCCAGCGTGACTTTGCCGCCATGGGCAACGAGTTCATCGGTGTAAGTCTTCCCGCTGGGAACCCGCTGCAAAATTCCGTAAAACAGCAACATATTCAAGGCCTGCGCGATCTCGGCACGTGTTACCTGCCCCGGTTGTACGTGGTCAAATTTGGCAGATATATGCAATAAATTCACTAAGTTGCTTGTTTGCTGCTCGCCTATACTGGCAACAAGCAGGGTTTGAATATGTGGATTCATGGAAGGTATTTTAATTGTTAGCTAGTGCAGCATTTTCACTTAACTGGACAATCGGGACAAACGATATAAAATCACAAGTTAGTGAATAAAAAGAACAATCTATATCAATGAGAAAAAAAATCCCCAGCTTAAATGCGCTCATGATCTTTGAGGCTGCAGCACGCCTGCAAAGTTTTACCCGTACCGCGGATGAACTGGCGCTGACCCAAGGCGCGGTCTGCAAACAAATTGCGGGGTTAGAGAGCTGGTTAGGTGTACCACTATTTGCCCGCATCAAACAACGCGTCGTATTAACGCCTGCCGGGCAAGAGTATGCCGGACGTATACGTCTGCATCTGAGGCGAATAGAGCGCGACACCCTGGAGTTGATGGCGAGCCAGGAGGGTTCCGGCGTGCTGGAATTGGCAGTCGTACCGACTTTTGCGACCCAATGGCTGATCCCGCGTCTGGCACAATTCCACGCACTGCGACCCGACATTACGATTAATCTCAGTACCAGAACCGATGCGTTTATTTTTTCCGAATCGCATTTCCATGCGGCGATTCATTCAGGACAAGCGCCTTGGCCCGGCACCATTGGGGATTTTTTAATCGGTGAAGATGACACGACACCAGTTTGCAGCCCTGCCTTATTGGCAAAATATCAAACTACGGATGCGACCAAAGCCAACGAGAACATCATAGGCATCACAGATATCAGCAAAATGCCTTTGCTGCACCTGACCAGCCGTTTAGACGATTGGCGACGCTGGTTTGATTTACATGATTGCCGCAATGACATATCCGCTGTCAAAGGTGCTCGCTATGAATTGTTCACCATGCTGATCAGTGCCGCCGCCGCCGGTTTAGGTGTGGCGCTGATCCCGCGTTTTATGGTGCAGGCAGAATTGGATGCTGGCACGCTAACCATTCCACTGCAATTAAGCCTACCCCGCTCGGCTGCGTATTATCTAGTGTATCCGGAACAAAACGCGAGTCTGGGACCTTTGCTAGCGTTTAAGAACTGGTTGTTAGATAGTGCCAAACAGGCGGGTTAAACCTAGAAATTTTTATATACTCCCCATTATTTTTATAAAATACCGCCTATCCTCCAAATATTACATGGACAACTTAAATATACTAATAGGCAGTATATTTAAATTGAGAATATTAGGACTGTCGCAAAACTGTCCCAGCAAGGCGTAGCGACGACGACAGTACTTTAGTACGGCTAGGCGCTACAACGCAGCTGGGGCATTTTTACGTCAGTCCTAAATATAAATTATTATTCTGATTGACATTAACTCAACACACTGTCGCAACTGGCATAGGAATAAGGAGCAATGATGGACTTCCAGAGCATTCCCGTTTTACGCATCTTTGATGAAGAAAAAGCGAAACAGTTTTATGTTGAGTTTCTCGGCATGAGTGTCGATTGGGAACATCGGTTTAAGGACGATTTTCCTATCTATATGCAAGTATCGAAAGACAATCTAGTTTTTCACCTGAGCGAACATTCCGGTGACTGCACACCGGGAAGCAAGGTGTTTGTAAACACGCCAGACATCGATGAGCTGTACCAAGAGTTATCTCAGAAGACCTACAAATACAATAAACCTGGCATTGAAATCGCCGTATGGGGCGATAGAATCTTGAGCCTGACAGACCCTTTTTCCAACAAGATTCTGTTCAATGAAGTAAAAACCACAAGCTAAACAGAAATCCGTGTCAAAGAAAGAGGCTCGGTCATGAACAATTTTTTGATAGAACGACGCTGGTATGCCGTGTCACCAGACGGTGTCGGCGCAGACCTGAGCTTAAGTATTGCTGCCCCGATCAAGGATCATATTGACTGGGGTTGCGCCGTATCGCTGGGAATACTCGACTCGCACCCATCAAGGATTTATGGGATCGATAGCTGGCATGCTGTACAAATGGCAATGTCATTCATTGCACTGAGAGTCAGGCATTTTTCTGAAACTGGCTGGTTATTTTATTGGGACAAAGACGGCAATCCGGCAACGCCAGACGATCTGATTACTTCAGGATTAAGCAAATCCATCTGCTCAGATTGAACAATAACCATAACGCTATATGCTCAAATGTGGAGTTTTTTAAAATCTCCCATACACCATTGATCCTCCAATTCAGATCGATAAAGCCTGCCAAATTACAGTTCGTCAGACCGCCCTAGCGGGATTGACCGACACTGACTATATTGGAGTTAGCTTCTAAAAAAACTAAGACTGTGATGCGTATTTGGATCAATACTTAAGCGCATATTCTGCTTGATCCAGTTTGCCAGTCAGGCAAGCTAGCCGCACCAGGGATACGGATTTTTATAAGCTAACAAAAACCAACCCAAGAATTTGAAAGGATATTGTATGAACCTCAAAGCAGACATGGATGGCGTTGTTATCCTGAGCATCGCCATCCTGATTATCAGCAGTGTGATACACCAACTTTTTGTCTAAAACCTCAAGTCTAGGAAACCCAATGCTGACGTTTATTTTGTGGATTGTGCTGTTAGTAATGTGCTGGCCGCTGGCCTTGTTCGCACTGGTACTTTATCCGCTGGTATGGCTGATCTGCTTGCCATTCCGGTTGATGGGGATTGCGGTGGAAGGCGTGTTTGAATTATTGCGTGCAATCGTTTTGTTGCCAGCACGTTTACTGCGGGGGAAAGCTTAAAGTTTGGTGATGCTCACGGTAATAGTCGTTGCAAGAAAATACCGTGATCACTCCAAACTATTAAACATTTCATGTAATTCATCAAATTTATCGGCAGCTTCGTCTTGGGATAAACCTAGAAAATGGCAAGCCTGCGCTCCGCCTTTTTCCCATTCGGCAGAGACATCTTGCCCATGATATTTTTGTATGGCGTATTCCGACATCAAGGCCATTGCTACCAGTGCACGAACCATTTCTGGCGTAGCGCTATCTTCTAAAACCGCGTAGTCATGGTGCAATAAAATCGCGGTAAAAACATCTTCAGGCAAACCCCAGGTACGCGCCATCAAAGACCCGACTGCGGCGTGATTGCACTGATGCGCCTCATCTTCGATCTCGGTAAATTTTTTAGTAAATTCTTGATTAGCTTTAGTCAGCGTTGCTGCATAGTGAGGAAAACGCTCCAGCATAATTGGAATGCCGATATCGCAAAACAAGCCAAACGTATGCGCAATATCTGAGGGATAAATATGCATATTACGCGCCAGATAAATCATCGCCTGCGCCCGCTTGGTAGAAAAATCCCAAAACTTCACCAATGATTGCCCTTGCACCACGACTGACTGACGGGCAATGATGCCCGTCATTAATGTGCCGCACTGCGCCATGCCTAACAGATCAACCGCATGATCGACAGAACTCGCCTTTAAGCGTAATCCAAAAAAAGAGGAGTTGGTCAACTTCATCAAAGAACCTGCCAGGCCGACATCATTAGCGATAATTTTTGCGAGGCGACGCGGATCGGGCTCTTTAGACGACAGTTCTTGCTGAACCTCTGCTAACAAACTAGGGCGCGGCGGGATTCTGATCGTTTTAAGCAGAGCATCAACTGATTGCTCAGTGGTTCTGGCTGGGGCAGTAGAGGTTTTCATTGATTTGATTTAGGACAAATATTGCCAGCACATTTTTTCGTGTAATCCCAGATTTTAAAGCGCAATCGTTGCCGTGCTGCATTTATTTTCTATGATTCATCAAGATAAACAAAGAGTTTATCCCCAGAGTGTATTTTCTGTTGTCATTAAAATCAAATTGCGGTGACAATTTGATTTCATTACATCAATTCATCTGTCTAAAAAATATGACTCTTGCTGGAACAATCGCGCTCGTTGTAAAAATTTTTTTATTGCCGCCACTGGGCTTGTTTATTCTATATCTAGTGGGATGGCTTATTTCAAAACGACATGTCAGAGCCGGTAATACGATACGCTTTAGCGCGATTTTCATTTTGTTTTTTTTATGCACTGGTGTGGGATCGTCGTTATTAGGACGACCATTAGAAGCATTAGAGACACCACTTAGCTCACCCGCCATGGCAAGAGCAGCAAAAGCAAATGCGATCGTGATTTTGACTGCTGGCAGAATAGCCCGCAGTCCAGAATATCAACATCATGATATCCCCGACTATATCGCCTTAGCCCGACTCCAATATGGTGCCTATTTATATAGGGCGACAGGCTTGCCGATTTTAGTCACTGGCGGATTTGGCCAACCTAACGGTTATGAGACTTCGCTTGCAGGCAATATGAAACGCACCCTGGAGCAAGATTATTTAATCCCGGTTAAGTGGGTCGAAGATAAAGCGACCAATACCGATGAGAACGCCCAATACTCTGCAAAAATTCTGAAACAAGCAGGAGTTCAACGGGTTTTATTGGTCACCGATGCGATGCACATGCACAGAGCAAGGATCGCATTTGAGCATGCTGGTCTACAAGTAGTCGCGGCGCCGACCATGTTCCTCTCGGAATCAGAATTTGATATTTTCAATCTATTTACTTCAGCCGAAAATATGCGGCGGTCTCATTACGCTTTATATGAATGGTTAGGACTATTGTGGTATCGCATGGAATTGTCGACCAATAAAACCTGATCGTCATTAGAGAGCAAGACAGACAAATTAGAAAATACAAATTCGATTTTTTTCTACCTGTTTAAGCATTTACTTATTCTTGATAGTCACTAATAGGCGTCAATATGCCCCACAAAATTCGATCATCCCGACCTTTCAGGCGCTATGTAATCTGCTTATTGTTTTTTATCGCAGTGCTGTTGGCGATTGGTGCTTCGGTCGCTTTTTTTCTACAAAATATGGGAGTAACGCCTCGGGCGCTCTCCCCTTATATTGAACGCCGGACATCAGATCACAATCCGACCATCGTCAGTATCGGTGAATGGATGAGCAAGACTTTGATGGTATTGGATCGTGGCACTCCACAATTACATACGAAAGAACGGACCAAGATTGGAGCGCAAACCAATCTCAATGTGAATGACGTAGCGCCAAAAAATACCCATGCTTCAATCATCGTAGCATCAAATAACCAGATAATAGCCGCACTTAGCAACGCCAACCCAGGGGATGTAATCACGCTTCTGCCGGGTACATATCGCTTTGTAGGAACGCCGCTACTGGTCAATAAAGCGGGTTCAAAAAACGACCGGATTACCCTAAGGGCAGCGTACCCGGGAACAGTATTTTTAGAATTTAATCTTGGTGAGGGATTTCAGGTTTCTGCTCCTTACTGGACGTTTGAAAATTTGTCTATACGCGGTGTTTGTCAGTACCACGAGAATTGTGAACATGCATTCCATGTGACCGGAGATGCCCGATATTTTATGGCTCGCAATAATACGATTATCGATTTCAACGCGCATTTTAAAATCAATGGCAGCGATGGACACTTCCCAGATCATGGTCTGATTGAGGGCAACACACTGACAAATACCAGTGCCAGAAAAACTAGCAATCCCGTGACACTGATCGATCTGGTCGCTGCCAGTGACTGGGTTATCCGTAAAAATTGGATAGGTGATTTTATTAAAGATCAGGGAGACAGAATCAGCTACGGCGCATTCGCCAAAGGTGCCGGATCACGCAATGTATTTGAACAAAATATGGTGATTTGCGAACATCTTTTACAAGGCACAACAGGCCAGCGTGTTGGACTATCTTTAGGTGGTGGCGGTACCGGCAAAGAGTATTGTCGAGATACTCGCTGCATTACCGAACAAGACAACGGAGTAATTCAATCCAACCTGATTGCCTCCTGTTCTGATGACGGGATTTATATCAATCACGCAGCAGGCAGCAAAATTATTCACAATACGATTGTAGATACTGCCGGAGTGACTGTGCGTTTTCCAGATAGCAGCGCCAATCTGGAAGGCAATTTGGTAGATGGCGCAATCCGCAGCCGCGACCAAGGAATATTACACAGCAAAGATAATCTCGAAACACCAATTGCGTATTTATATTTTGGCTATCATCCGGTGCGCCGTTTATTTTCAGATTCAAATGCAATGGATTTTGTCTGGAAAAACAGTCCGCCGCATCGGTCTGCTTCAAGTATCACAAATGCGGTCACAAGTGAAATACCGGCTGACTTATGTGACCCCTTGTCTAACGCGACAACACCCTCGGCAGCATCATTGACAGCACCCCAGGTGGCGCGGCGAACGACACCTAGTTATGGTGCGTTTGAAGATTTTTCAGCTTGCCTTTATTAAGCTTGAATTTAGTCTGGATCTAAGTGTGAATCTAAGCCTAAATCTAAGCCTGCATATCAGCATCAAACCAATTTAAATACTATCAGTTTGATGCTCAGCGCCGGTAAGCCGCCTGATTATTAAGTGCATCACTCATCGAGTTCACTTCACAGGAATCGGCGTGCCCTTATCTACAGCGACAGCCGTGACACTATTCTGTGGCGAACCGTTGATCAGGCGATCAGAATAAGTCAGATAAACCAGAGCATTGCGTTTGACATCCACGACACGAACTACTCTGAGTTTTTTAAATAAAACGGATAGCCGTTCATTGAACACTTCTTCCTGTTGCGGCATCGGCTTTTTAAAGCCAATCACACCAACCTGACGGCAAGCGATGGATGCCTCTGCCTTATCTTCTGCCAAACCAACGGCGCCTTTAATACCGCCAGTTTTAGCGCGGGAGATATAGCAAGTGACACCATCTACTTTTGGATCGTCATAGGCCTCGACCAAAATTTTATGATCAGGACCGATCAAGATAAAAGCGGTATCAACGCTACCAATGACCTCAGCTTTTGCGCTGCATAACGGCGTCATCAAAGCGAAGACAGCCAGACTACTTGCAGCGACTACTCCATTGCAGATTTTTTTCAATTTCGATTTCATATATCACCGTCTTGAGAAATAATAAGTACGATCAATCGCTAACCGTATGCCTGTCTGATACGCCATAAAGCCATCATGGAAAATTTGGTCTATGGCGCAATGCTATTGCGTCTACACCAATATTTATTTTTCGTCGTTTTGGCTCAGACGTGAATGTCCCCTGCCATATAAAAAATACATACTGATAGCGACTGCCATCCAAATGAAAAATACATAATATGTAGTCGCAGATAGCCCGAACAACAGATATAGGCACGCCAGAATACTAAGCCCAGGCAAAAAATACGGGCCAAACGGAACACGGAACCCCCCACTACCGGCGCCAATCCGTTTTGCGCGCATAACAGGTACAGATGTGGATACGACGATAAACGCGACCAGTGTCCCCATACTAACCATATCCCACAAGAAGGTAGCATCTACCAGACCCGCGACTAAGCCGACGACCAAGCACACAATAATCGTGTTACTCGTTGGTGTTTGAGTACGAGAATGCAAACGCTGGAATGAGGGCGAAATCAGTCCATCTTTACTGATCGCAAACAAGATCCGAGTCTGGCCATAAATCGTCACCAATGTCACACTGAATACCGAAATTACAGCACCTGCGGATAAGATCAATGCAGGCCATGCTTTACCAGTGACGTTTTGTAAGATCACGGCAAGACCTGCCTCTTGTCCGGCAAACATACTTGCAGGCTGAGCACCGACCGCAGCGACCGCTACCAACAAATAAAATACGGTGACAATCACTAATGCCGACAAGATCGCCAGTGGCACATTCCGTTTAGGATTTTTAACTTCCTCACCCGCTGTTGCCACTGTGTCTAAGCCAATAAAAGAAAAGAATACAGTTGCCGCCGCAGCAGCAACTCCAGCCATACCGCCGGGGCCATGCGCATCTGCTGCTTTAAAAAATGGCGTAAAGTGTTCAGCATTAAAACCTGAGAATGCGATCACCGCAAAAAAAGTGAGTATCACTAATTTGATCATCACCATAATCGCGTTGACTGTCGCAGATTCTTTGGTGCCGCGTAATAATAAAAAACCGCAAACAACTACCAGAATAATCGGTGGCAAATTAAATTGTCCCGGGTGAATCTCGACCCCGTTAACACCTGACACGATCATCGCTGAACGCAGCATTTGGGGAATATGCCAGCCGAATGAATTTGGATTACTTAAAAAATTATTTAAATAATCCGACCAACCCACCGCCGTAGCGCTGGCAGCCAACCCATATTCCAATAATAAACAAGCAGCGACGATATACGCAGGAAACTCGCCGACGGTAGCGTAAGCATATGAATATGAAGAGCCTGATGCGGGGATGCGGGATGACAATTCGGCATAGCATAGTGCAGTCAGACCTGCCGTCACTGCCGCCAGAATAAAGGACAAAATCACCGAAGGGCCTGCCTTCGGGACTGCCTCTACCATGGTAAAAAAGATACCGGTCCCAATCGTGGCACCGACGCCAATCATGGTTAAAGAAAACAAGCCTAGCGAGCGATGTAAACCATTGCTGCTACCTGCCTCAACCTCACTGCCGCTGGCATCAACTGGCTTGGTACGTATCAGTTGCTGCCCAAATGTTTGCTGTCCCAAAAGAATTCCTTTTTTTAAATTTTTGAATCAGGATTTAATTGTAATGCTGTATTAAATATTTATTGTCTACGTTGGCTTTGGCTGTAACAGCGACTTTAGCATCTGCTGTAACTCCTTCTCCCGCTAGCGGGAGAAGACAGGGATGAGGGGGAAGTTCAAGTTTCCGAAAGCTCGCCATACCAAAAGACTAGAATCCCGAGGTTGAAGCACTCCGGCTTATTCGTACTTTAAGCACGCGACGCCTCTTATCCAGAAAATATACTCCACCCATGTATATTTTAATGTCCATACAATACTTGGACGTTAAGACATATTTACCAATATACTCCCCTTTTTTATAAAATTTACTAAGGAGAAATATGTAGCAAACAATCCTTATTGCGTTAAAGATGATTTCACAACTTCGCCATCTTTCATCACAAAATCAACCTTGGTCAGTACCGTCACATCACTCATAGGGTCACCTGTTACGGCGATAATGTCCGCGAATTTTCCCGCCTTGATGCTACCGACTTTATTTTTCCAGCCGAGTAAATCAGCAGCGCTAATTGTCGCTGCCTGGATTGCCTGCATCGGCGTCATGCCATATTTGACCATGTAGAAAAACTGCTTAGCGTTGTCGCCATGCGGATACACGCCGGCATCAGTACCGAACGCCATTTTGTCGCCGAACTCAAATGCTTTGCGGAAGTTGTCGCGTTGCAGCTGACCGATCTCTTTTTCCTTGGCGAGGGACTCTGGTAAAAATCCTGCCTTCTCGCCTTCACTCAAAATATAGTCATCGTCATAAATATCCATGACCAGATAAGTACCTTTTTCTTTCGCCATGCGCATGCCTTCTGCATCAATCAAACTGGCATGCTCTACCGAATCGACACCGGCGCGGATAGCATCATTGATACCGCTGGTGCCGTGCGCATGCGCTGCGACTTTGCGTCCGAGTTTGTGGGCTTCAGACACAATAGCTTGCATTTCCTCCAGCGTATATTGTTGCGCACCGGCAGCATCGCCTTTGGATAACACCCCGCCGGTCGCACAAATTTTAATCAAGTCGGCACCATACTTCGCCATCTCGCGCACCTTGGCGCGGGCGGCCCAAGGTCCGTCGGCCACACCTTTACCGACATCGTTATATTCAGGCGGCAATAAATTATTATCGCAATGACCGCCGGTAATCCCCAGCGCATAGCCAGAAACCAGCATGCGCGGGCCAGGTACATCTCCGTCATTGATCGCATCGCGCAAGGCCACATCGCCAAAACCATCTGCACCGACATTACGCACTGTCGTAAAACCGGCCTGCAAAGTGTCGCGTGCAGCACGTACACCATACAAAGCAGCACGGATATTAGAAGTGCCAATACTGGCATAGCCATGCTGATGTGCATTGCCAGTCAGATGCGTGTGCGAATCGATCAAGCCTGGCAACACCGTAGATTTAGATAAATCGAGGATTTGCGCACCTGCCGGGATCGCCATAGTTTTGCTAGAACCGACAGAGAGAATATGCTGGTTTTGTACCAAAATAATTTGATCGAGCAATACCTTACCGGCCTCTACATCAATCAATTTACCTGCCTTGATTGCAAGCACAGGCGCTGGTTTATTTGTAGACTGGGTCGCTGGAGTCGCAACCGAAGTAGCGGCATCCGCAGCATGCGCAAGATTAGCAACCGCAATGCAATTAAGCATTAATAAACTGGCTGCCAGCGGGGACAAAATACGAGGTAAAACGCGGGACATAGCGAGTGACAAAACAGGGCGACGCTTTTGCATGTAATCCTCTGAGAGCAAGATCAATAAAAGAACCAAAAAAATAACGGAAAAGCGAATAGCAGGGCAAGACAATCAAGTTTTGATGGCTCGCCTACAGTGTCGAACATTCTATCTGTGTTGCAAAAAGAAGTCCGTTGTATTTTGTAGAACAATTTAGATGATTTTTACTCCTACCCGGCGCGTCACGCCGCTTTTTCACCTATTGCCAGATGCAGCTTTACGGCGATCGCGGCTGATATCATTGGACATGTCGCTGGGGATGTCGCTGGATATCACTACGCCAAACAAACCTGATCAGAAATTCGCCACGACAGAAGCCAATTTGTATCCAGTTGTTACAGCGCTGTTATAATCCGCCTCCATGAACATGCCCCGCCTCTCCCGCCAACTGGTTGCCCTCGTACTTTTTTTGTACGTTACGGCATTGGGCGTGGCAATTGCGGCTCCGGTGTTCAATCCGCAGGCAATGAATGTGATTTGTACCAGCACGGGCATCAAGATAATCAGCCAGACTAGCGGCGATTTCTCTGGCACTGACTTATCCGCTGATGGCAAATCCAGCAAAACTGGCCAATCTATGTCGCATTTGCTGGATTGCTCGTTCTGCCTGGCAACCGGCATCACTAATGCGTTTCCTCAACAAGACATCGTAGAACCACCACATACTTTGTCTTATGCCCTGCGCGCTATTCCAGCGGCACGGCTTGCCTCTATGGTTTCTGCGCCTTTACCGGCGCGTGGGCCACCTGCTTTAGATTAAAACAATCTGTTTGCTCAACGTCTGATCATCTAATCATTTGATCAGGTTTTGTCCTGCGCTCACCAGCGAATGCGGTGCTGCGTGCGTTTCTTTTTTTCTAAAGTTTGCCCACATCATGAATCCTTTTATAACCCTCACGCTTTATAAGAATCCCTCCCAAAATCCGTCGCCTCAGCGTAGCGATCGTTTTATCCGACACACACTCAGCATCGCCATTGCCGCCGCATTGCCTTTGCTGTCTGCCAGCGTACTGGCGGCTAATAGTAATAATGACGCCGCTAGCGGTATCGTCGTTGGCAGCAATGATATTGCCGATCGCGTTCTGATTACTGCCGGACGTCCCTCCTCATTGCCGACCGAAATCCCGACTACGATCGAAGGTATCAATGCTAAAACGCTAGCACAAACCATCAATGCGACGGATGCAGAAGACGCACTCAAATATCTGCCTAGCTTGCTAGTGCGCAAGCGCTACATTGGTGACTACAACCATGCCGTGCTCGCAACGCGCGCATCTGGCACAGGCAATAGCGCCCGCTCGCTGGTGTATGCCGACGGCATATTACTGTCGAACTTAATGGGTAATGGCGCAAGTTATACGCCGCGCTGGGGACTGGTGACGCCAGAGGAGATCGAGCGTGTCGACGTCCTCTACGGTCCGTTTTCAGCAGCATATTCTGGTAACTCGGTCGGTGCGGTGGTGGACTACATCACAAGGATGCCCAGCCAATTTGAAGCCCATGCGAAAGTCATGGCCTTTAGTGAGAGTTTTCAGCAATATGGCACCGATAAAAGTTATAGCGGTCATCAGCTCAGCGCCTCGCTAGGCGACAAACAAGGTGACTGGTCATGGTGGGCGAATGTCAACCGGCTCGATAGCGATGGTCACCCTATTGTCTTCGTGAATAAATTATTATCCGCAGGCGTGACCAGCAATTTGGGTACGCCAGTGAGCGGTGCGATATTGGATAAAAATCCGAAAAATCAAGATTGGCTCATCCTTGGTGCAACGGGTCAATACAATACGGTGCAAGACCACGCCAAATTCAAAGTCGCTTACGACATTACACCCACGCTACGAGCCAGCTATACCTTGGGCTACTGGCGCAATAATATGACCAGCACAGTAGAAAGCTATCTGCGCGATGCTGCTGGCAATCCGGTGTTTAACGGCGACATCAATGTCAACGGCAAAAAATATACCCTGGCTCCGACCGATTTTTCCAACAGTACCAATAGCCTGGAGCATGTCACCCACGGGCTTAACCTGAAGAGCAATACCAAAGGCGTGTGGGACTGGGAAATCGCTGCCAGCCTTTACGATTACAGCAAAGATATCGCACGCGCACCTATCGTTGCAATCCCGCAAGCCAACAGCGGCGGCGCAGGTCGCATCACCGATATGAACGGTACTGGCTGGAACACGCTGGCACTCAAAGGCATCTGGCGTCCAGAAGCGGCCAAAGATCATACGGTTGAATTCGGCTATCAGCGCGAAGCTTACAAACTACGCACCTTGGTTTCCAATACCAGCGATTGGATTAACGGTGCAGCCAGCACGGTATTCTCCGGCTTCCGGGGTAATACCGAATTACAAAGCGTATATGCGCAAGATGCGTGGCGTATCAATCCGCAATGGAAAACCATACTCGGCGGCCGTATAGAGCAGTGGACTGCCAATAATGGTGTCATCTCTACCGCCACCAGCAGCTTGCCATTTATTCCACGGAAAGAAACCGCCTTCTCGCCCAAAGCCGCCCTGGCATACAAAGCCGATAGCGACTGGACGATCAAAGCATCCGTCGGTCGCGCTGTACGTATGCCGACTGTGTCCGAGTTATATCAGGGATCGGTCAGCGTCAACACCATCGTCAATAACGATCCGAACTTAAAGCCAGAAAAATCCTGGACCTCAGAATGGAGCGTAGAGAGAAGCTTAGAAACTGGCATGGTGCGCGCCACGCTATTCCATGAGCGTACGCAGGATGCGCTGTATTCGCAAACCAATGTCAGCGTCACACCTAACATCACCAATATCCAAAATATTGATGACATCCACACCACCGGATTGGAATTGGCGTACATGGCAAATGACGTCATTACACGCGGCTTAGACCTGACTGCCAGCCTGACATACACCGATTCAAAAATCGTAAAAAACGATAAATTCCCCTCCAGCGTCGGCATGTGGCAACCACGTGTACCTAACTGGCGCGCCAACTTTGTCAGCAGCTACAAAGTCAACGACAAACTCGCCACCACCTTCGGCGCACGTTATAGCGGCAAGCAATACGGCACCTTAGACAACAGCGATCCTAACGGCAAAACCTACACCGGATTCTCCAGTTTTTTTGTAATGGACTTGCGCCTGCAATACCAAGTCGCCAAGCAATGGACTGCATCGTTCGGCATCGACAATCTTAACAATGCCAAATACTGGGCTTTTCATCCTTACACACAGCGCACTATGGTGGGTGAGTTGAAGTTTGATTTTTAAAATTTAGAATCTGACTCTTAAAAAATTAAAAAACATCGTCCAATCATTCTGCGGCTTGCGTGCCATTTTCGTGCCAGAAGACGCAGAATGATTGGGCTACCATTTGGAAGTCTATAAATAAAGCAAATTCGCTCTAAACCCCAATACAACTTTATAATCAAGTATCAGATTTTTCAGGAGTTTTTATGAGCATTTCGGTGATTGTTTTTTTTAAGGCCTTGATCGTAGTTCCGATCACGCTGCTGCCCATCTTAAATCCGATAGCGATTGCGCCGATTTTTCTCTCTATGACGGGGCCGATTGAGACGATGGTTGCTCGTCGTCTGGCAAAGCGTATTGCGCTGAATTGTTTTTTCTTGTTGATGGGGGCGATTTTTATCGGCTCTTATGTTCTGGATTTTTTCGGTATATCACTCCCTATCGTGCGAGTAGCGGGTGGGATTGTTGTAGCAATGGCAGGCTGGAAGCTATTGAATGACCAAGAGCAAGATAAGTTGCGGACTTCGGTTGCCGAGTCACAAATAGGTATATGGAGCAAAGAAGAATTGCGCCGTCGTAGTTTTTATCCTTTTAGTTTTCCGTTAACGGTCGGTCCCGGAACAATTGCAGCATCGGTCACACTGGGTACACAAATGCCAAACAAGCCGGTGGATTTTCTGATCACCAGTATTGCTTCTGCTATTGGGGTTTTGTTGACGACTTTGGTAATCTATCTGTGCTACCGTTTTGCACGCAATATGGAGCGGTTTTTAGGTGATATCGGAGCGATCGTTTTGCTACGTTTATCTGCTTTTATTTTGCTTTGTATTGGTATTGAAATTGGCTGGACGGGAATTTCTGATTTGCTAGTGGATTTGAAATTGCATTAAAAATTTGGACTTACGAAAAAGCGCCATGCAATTAAGATTGCATGGCGTTTTTTTTAAAATCTATAAAGAAATAAGCTCAGCTATTCGGCCTAAAACCAATCAAGCTGCGACCGCTGTTATCGGCGTCTCAGCCAACATCAATGCGTGTTCTACTTGTGAGGATTCATCACCTACTTTACTTTGCCAGGCGCGGACAAAATACTGCTTTTCTTTTTCGGTCGGTGCAACATGCCAGATCACCATCAGCGTACCTTTGTGATCATGGACTTTGGCTAACTTGGTAATGCAAGTGGTGTTGCCATCGACATCCGCTAGACCAATTGCGTAGCCATATACTCGGTATAAACGCTCCAGCCTGTCCGGCTCTGTCTCGCTGTGGGTTGCAGAAATTTTTGGATGGTCGAGGTACATCTTGCACACTCCGTCGAATGGTTTAGCTGAGAGAATTCTGATGTTTTTCTTAACGATGCTTGCTGCATCGCACAGTGGATACGCATCAGTGCTGCGCTTATTCTATCCGATAGACCGACATTAATTGAGGGCTGTTGCAAATTTAATCTAAGTTAATCTAAGGTATTTGCATTTTATGGCGCTTATTAAGAACGCCGTAATTGCTTAAGGCGATTCAACCGGACTTAACGCATGCGACTGCGTTTCTCCCATTTACATTCTTGTGTATTCAATATCTTATTTTGCGTATCGACGGTCTCCAGATACACATCAAATCCCCACAAGCGCGCTACGTGTTTGAGCATTTCATCGGTTTGCTTGTTTAATGGACGCCGTTGATATTCGGTATGCCTCAGCGTCAGCGCCCTGTCGCCTTGCAAATCAACGGACCAGACCTGGATATTAGGTTCGCGATTACCCAGATTATATTGTCCTGCCAATTGCTGGCGTAGGTATTGGTAACCGTTTTCATCATGGATGGCAGAGATATTTAATTTATCCTGGCTATCATCATCCAATACCGCAAAGAAGTGAAAGTCACGTATCAATTTAGGTGATAAAAATTGGGCGATGAAACTTTCATCCTTAAAATTACGCATCGCAAAATCTAACGTCTTTTGCCAATCGCTGCCAGCAATATCTGGGAACCAATGTTTATCTTCCTCAGTTGGATTTTCACAAATACGCCGGATATCACGCATCATCGCAAAACCGAGCGCGTAGGGATTAATTCCACTGAAGTGACGACTGGTCACAGGCGGCTGATAAACGACGTTTGTATGACTTTGTAAAAACTCAATCATAAAGCCATCACCAACGATACCCTCGTCATATAGCTGATGCAAAATCGTGTAGTGCCAAAAGGTTGCCCATCCCTCGTTCATTACCTGGGTTTGGCGTTGGGGGTAAAAATACTGAGAAATCTTACGCGTAATACGCACTAATTCACGCTGCCACGGCTCTAGCAACGGTGAATATTTTTCAATAAAGTAAAGTAGATTTTCTTGCGGTTCGTGAGGAAAGCGTAGCACTTCCTCACTCGCTACTGTCTCATCGCGGCGTGGCAAAGTGCGCCATAAGTCGTTAACTTGCGATTGCAAATATCGCTCGCGTTCTTCTTGTTTTTCTCGCTCTTCTGCCAGAGATAATTTAGCGGGACGTTTATAGCGATCAACCCCGTAATTTTGTAAAGCATGGCAAGAATCTAGCAATAACTCCACCGCTTCTACACCATAACGCTGCTCACAATCACTAACATAATTTCGGGCGAATACCATGTAGTCAATGATCGCATCGGCATCCGTCCAGGTCCGGAATAAATAATTCCCTTTAAAAAAAGAATTATGTCCATACGCAGCATGGGCAATTACCAAAGCCTGCATGGTCAAACTATTTTCTTCCATTAAGTAGGAGATGCAAGGATCAGAATTAATCACGATCTCATACGCTAAGCCCATCTGGCCACGTTTGTAATTTCTCTCAGTCGATACAAAATGCTTACCGAAAGACCAGTGATGGTAAGAGACCGGCATACCAACGGATGCATAAGCATCCATCATTTGCTCTGCGGTGATGATTTCTAGTTGATTAGGATAAGTATCGAGATGAAAATATTGCGCAACGCGACGGATCTCATCATGTACTTGTTCGATTAACTCAAACGTCCATTCGGACTGTTCCGGCAAACGTTGAGGATTTTTAGGACGCGCTCCGTCAGTCGGTATAGCGGCGCCGTTTAGATTGGCAAGCTTGGTACTGTTGGCATTGATATTACTGGTTTCATCCACTTCACCAGTGCTTTCTGTCTTACTAATTGCAGTATGGTTTTTGTCGCTGTCCATGGACGACCTCATTTGCTTTGTTTCTTGAACAACTCTCTGAACACTGGGTAAATATCTGCAGGTGTCCGAATTTTTTGCATCGCAAAGTGCGCATGATGATCTGTTACCTGGGCATATTCTTCCCATAAATTTTGGGGATCGCCTTCGGTGATTTCTACGTATGCATAGTATTGCACCAGCGGCATAATTGTATTGATCAATAACTGGCGGCATGCGATAGAATCGTTATCCCAATTATCGCCATCAGAGGCTTGCGCTACATAGGCGTTCCAATCACCACTGGGATAACGTTCTTTGATGATCTTGGTCAGCAAATGCAAAGCAGAAGATACGATGGTACCGCCTGATTCGCGAGAATGAAAAAACTCATTCTCATCCACTTCTAATGCCGCTGTGTGATGACGGATAAACACCACGTCAATCTTTTCATACGCTCTGGTCAAAAACAGATACAGCAAAATAAAGAAACGTTTAGCGATTTCTTTCTTTTGTTCGTCCATAGACCCCGATACATCTAACAAACAAAACATAACTGCTTGCGTAGAGGGTTTCGGTACTTTGATGCGATTGCTGTAGCGCAGATCAAACGGATCAATAAATGGGATTGCCAGCAAACGCGTACGCAGATGATGTATCTCTTGTTTTAGCAAGACGATACGCTCATCCGCCATGTCAGAGACAGTACGTAACAAATCCGCCATTTCGGCTTCTGCTTGTTTTAATCGTCGCGCAGATCTGCCGCCGACCGCAATACGCCTCCCTAAAGCGCCGCGTAAAGAACGGAGTACATGCAAGCTGGAAGTAGTGCCCGAGGTTTTGTAACCAGCGCGCTGGCTTTTGAAATCAGTAGTAGATGCCAGCTGAGTTTTAACCAGATTTGGCAGCTCCAGATCTTCAAAAAAGTAATTCATGAATTCTTCACGGCTAAGCTGAAAAACAAAATCATCCTCGCTTAACTCGTCGCTATTACCTGCTTGCCCTTTGCCTGATCCGGCACCGCCTTTGGGCCGGGCAACCTGATCACCTTTCAGATATTCTTGGTTACCAGGTTGCACTGTCTCCCACACACCACCTCGGTCATGACCAAAGGTAGGTTCACTTACATCCTTAACTGGAATGCGAATATTTTCGCCATTTTCAAAATCAGTAATTGAACGCCCTTTGATCGCGCGTGCGACCGCCTCTTTAATCTGCCCTTTATAACGCCGCAAAAACCGCTCACGATTTGGGGCAGATTTATTTTTTCCCTGAACTCGTCTATCGATCAGATGAACCAAAGCGGTCTCCTGTAAAGATACTGTTTTAAAACCTCACCTAGATTGAGTCAACCCAATCATCGCGGCTTTAAGCTTAAGAAGACTTTCTCACTCGCAAATACCATTCGCATAACAAGCGTACCTGTTTTGCCGTGTAGCCTTTGGCAACCATGCGCGACACAAACTCCTGATGCTTATTAGCGTCGTCGGCGCTCGCCTTGGCATTGAATGAAATGACTGGCAATAACTCTTCGGTATTAGAGAACATTTTTTTCTCTATGACCGTGCGTAATTTTTCGTAACTTGTCCAGGTAGGATTTTTACCGGCATTCTGTGCTCTGGCACGCAACACAAAATTGACGATCTCATTTCTAAAGTCTTTGGGATTGGAAATGCCAGCTGGCTTTTCAATTTTTTCCAATTCATTATTCAGTGCATCACGATCAAAACTTTCGCCGGTATCAGGGTCGCGGAACTCTTGATCTTGTATCCAAAAATCGGCAAAGGTCACATAACGATCAAAAATATTCTGTCCGTATTCGGAATAACTTTCTAAATAAGCAGTTTGAATTTCTTTACCAATAAACTCTGCATAACGTTGTGCTAAATATTCTTTAATGTAGGAAAAATATTTTTGCTCCGTTTCTGGGGCAAATTGTTCACGCTCAATTTGCTGCTCCAGTACGTACAAGAGATGAACGGGATTTGCAGCTACTTCTGTATTATCAAAATTAAATACTTTCGATAAAATCTTGAAAGCGAAACGGGTAGAAAGCCCATTCATTCCCTCATCAACGCCGGCATAATCCGCGTATTCTTGGCGCGATTTTGCTTTGGGGTCAGTGTCTTTTAAGTTCTCACCGTCATAGACTTGCATCTTGCTAAAGATGCTGGAATTTTCCGGCTCTTTTAGTCGTGATAACACCGCAAACTGCGCCATCATTTTTAGTGTGCCCGGAGCACAAGGTGCTTCGGACAATGAAGATGTACGTACCAGCTTGTCGTAAATTTTTACCTCATCGCTGACACGCAGGCAGTACGGTACTTTGACAATATAAATACGATCTAAAAAAGCCTCATTATTTTTATTGTTCTTAAAAGTTTTCCATTCAGATTCGTTTGAGTGCGCCAAAATAATGCCTTCAAACGGAATCGCGCCAAAGCCTTCTGTACCTTTAAAATTACCTTCTTGCGTTGCCGTCAGCAGCGGATGCAGCACCTTGATTGGCGCTTTAAACATCTCTACAAATTCCATCAAGCCTTGGTTGGCAAGACACAAGCCACCCGAGTAACTGTAGGCATCGGGATCATCTTGTGCATAATCTTCTAATTTGCGGATATCTACTTTGCCGACCAGAGAAGAAATATCCTGGTTATTTTCATCGCCAGGTTCGGTCTTAGAAATCGCTACTTGTTTCAATACAGATGGGTAACGCCTGACCACACGGAATTGATTAATATCACCATTAAATTCATGCAAACGCTTAACCGCCCAAGGACTAGGGATATTGCGTAAATAGCGTCTTGGAATACCAAAATCTTCCTCTAAAATCGTTCCGTCCTCCGCCTCATCAAACAAGCCTAAAGGCGATTCGTTGATGGGCGAATCCTTAATGCAATAAAATGGAATCTTCTCCATCAAATACTTCAGCTTTTCGGCTATCGAAGATTTACCGCCACCAACGGGACCTAACAAATATAGAATTTGTTTGCGCTCTTCTAAGCCTTGTGCAGCATGACGGAAATAGGATACGACCTGTTCTATCACCTCTTCCATTCCATAAAATTCACGGAAGGCGGGATAAATTTTGATGACTTTGTTGGAAAAGATGCGCGAACGTCGGGAATCATGACGCGTATCAACCATTTCTGGCTCACCGATCGCGGCTAGCATGCGTTCGGGGGCGGTGGCGTAGGCCAATGGATTTTTCTTACATAATTCTAAGAACTCTGGCAAAGAATATTCTTCTTCACGAGTCCTCTCATACCGTGCTGTGTAGTTGTCAAAGATTTTCATACTGATCTCCTTTGATAGCGATAGACCGATAAGCTGATAGACAAAGCAAGCTGACTAGAGTTCTGACACTTTGCTTTTATGCACCCTACAACTTTAGTGTAGGTGAATTTACAAAAAAAGTTGGCGAAATTCGTGAAATTTTGTGTCTCAAACGAAACATTAAATATTTATCCGTAAAAATCAAAAGCATATTCCCTGATAATTTTTTTTCTACGTATGCAAGCTAATTCAAATTTAAATGTAATTATGCAGAAACTAAACACCAACTTTGTGGCGGCGACACCAAAGCATCGTGCGAGCATTTCTCCATTTGTAACATTTAGCTTTTCATGTCAGCAAGAATTTGCTTAAATAGGAACGCTATTTTTATCAACAGGAAAAACATGAAACGTTTGCTCGGCTCTTTCAGATCACTCAGATTACTTACACTCAGCGTAATAGCGCTATCTAGCTTGGCTTCCGGTCTGTTAACTGGCTGTGCATCGGTACAAATGGCCAGCCAAGAGCAGGATGTACGAGCTAAAACCTTTAATACGAATCCAAGCCAAGCCAATATCTACATTTATCGCAATGAACTCTTTGGTGCCATCAGCAAAATGCCGGTAGAACTTGACGGAAAGGAAATCGGCCAGACTACGTCAAAAAGTTACATGTTAGTCAGCGTTAATCCTGGTCAACACAAGTTGGTATCAAAAGCAGAAAACGGATCCGTTTTAAGTATTATGACTGAAGCTGGAAAAAATTATTTTGTTTGGCAAGAAGTCAAATTAGGGTTTATATCGGCGGGCAGCAAATTGCAATTGGTCGATGCAACAACGGGTCAAGCTGGGGTCAATGGTTCTGAATTAATCACTACACCCGGTGCCTACAGCACAAAGTTCGCGTCATCCAGCAACGGGACCTCTAGTCAAATAATGGATGGTAATGGAACTGCGTCGCTGCAAAAAGTAGAATTCCGTCCTGGAAGTTCATCGGTAACGGTAGAAAAACTAGCGAAACAAAACAACTGCAACGGAGGACAAGGAGCGGGCTTGCTGACGCCACCTGGCCCAATAGAAATTTATCGTATGAGCTGTGAAGGCGGCGGCACGTTTATGGCACGTTGTGAATTGCGCCAATGTCAGATGATGAAATAAAACTCACATTAAAATGCATTAGCTGTGTGAAGTAAAAGTAAAAAAGCGCTTGTGATTGTTTAATACAAATAATCTCAAGCGCTTTTTTTTGCCCATTTTTTTAACGCCTGGCATATTCGATTGAATACAAATCGCTAAAAATCCATCATTTTTGTTAGAAGAAAATCGTCAGAGATATTTGCAAATGAAGTCTCCGGCAAAGTACAAAAGCAATTGACTATTTACCTCATTCCAAGCCTAAAAATCTTTCTCAAACTCTAAATCACTCCAAGCTGATTTAGTCATATCAATAGTTGATGACAACTCATTGCGCTATCGGCATCAAAGCATATCAATAACTACCAATGCTTGTTACGAAAATATTCTTTCGTAAATCACCCTAAACATTTTGAAACATTTGGAAACATTTTTGTTGAGCCATATCGGGCGAAAGTCACTGATTCAGGTCTTTCATCTTGGCGAAGTTGAGTATGATGTTTGCTTTCATAACGACTAAAAAAATACAAATAAACCGGAAGGAAATAGCTTAATATACGTAGTACAACTGACATTAAAACAGTGGCTAATAATGGCGTTAAAACAGTGGCTAATAATGGCGTTAAAACAGCGGCTAATAATGGCGTTAAAACATACGTCAAATTAGCTCCGAAAAAATTTTAAAAAGCAAAAAAATGCTTTTTTATCTCTGCCTTTTTGTATAGAGAAACCGTAATGATTTCGTCAAACTCATGGGAAGCCCGATCTGCTGTCATTTTAATAGGGCTTACGACGATCAGTCTGCTAGCACCAATCTCAGCACAAGCAAATTTAATCGATAGCACCACCTCTGCCTCCGTCCAGAATAGTAGCAACTCGTCAGTACATGATGCGCAAGATATCGTATCGTTGGTGCCCCAATTGACTTTACAGCAAGCGCTGGGATATGCATTGCAGCACAACCGCGATCTCAAGCTTGGCAACATTGCGATTGATACTGCCAGCGCGATGAAAACGATAGCGTCAGCACCGCCTAATCCCATGCTGACGCTGCAGACCGCTGGTATTAATCCCAAGCTGGGGATCGGTGCAGGCAAGCCTAAAGACAAAACGGTCGACAGTACGATCAGAGTAGATCAATTAATAGAGCGAGGCGGCAAACGTGATTTACGGATTGAGAATGCCGGCTATCTGGAAACCGCAGCACACCAAGACTGGCACGATGTCCGCAGACAAACCAAGCAAATCGTCAGCGCAGCCTATTTTGATCTGATAGCAGCACAACATAAACTACGCATTGCCAACGAGACCAGAGATTTGTTCTCTATCACACAAGCCGCCGCAGAAAAGAGAAAGAAAGCTGGTGATATCGCAGGAGCAGACGCTGCCAGAATCCGGGTAGATGCCTTGCGCGCCGAGAACGACGCACGACAAGCAGCATCCGATCTGCTGCATGCACAAACGAATCTGATTTCTTTATTAGGTCTAACAGTATCTGCTAACAGCGTGCATGCTGTCGATGATTGGCCCGCACAAATACTGCCTGAGGTGCAGGATAAGCTGGATCTGGTCATACAAAAACGTCCTGATGTATTGGCTGCAAAAGCGCGGCTAGATGCGGCACTGGCTGCACGTAAGCTGGCACTGGCAGCAAGAACCAGAGATATCTCTGTCGGCGTTCAGTTTGAACATTACCCGGTTAGCGCCAGCAATCCTCAAGGCTCAGGTAACAGTTTCGGCATTGGCGTACAGATTCCTTTGTTTACCCGCTATGAATTTCAGGGCGAAATACGCGTAGCAGAGAGCGCAGTAGATGCCGCCAATGAGAGCTTAGAAAAAACCAAAGAAGCAGCTCGCAATGAGCTAGTACTTTTAATCGAATCTGCCCAGGCATCGAAAGAAATGACCGCACGTTTTCAGGGTGAATTATTAAGCGCTGCCCGCAATTCTGCCGAGGCGGCGGAATTCGCCTTTAAAAATGGTGCACTTGGTGTAATGGATGTGCTTGATGCAAGGCGAACTTATCGCGCCATTGAGATGGATGCGATTAATGCCCAAGCTGACTTCGCCAAAGTACAAGCTGCCCTACGTATCAGCATAGAGGAAGAAGAAAAGAAATGAAGCGCAATAAAATAATTAATTTGGGTTTTGGTATTGTAGTAACCGTCATCGTAGTTTGTGCCACCAGCTATATCGTTACCTCCGTTAAAGCAACAGAGAAAAAAACTGATTCGCCAGCTACTTTATCAGCTGGATCGAAGTCAGATGTAAAGCCCGATACAGGGAAAATTAGTTACCCCCACAATGCACCTCAACTGTCTTCAATCAAAGTGGCCGCCGTCAGCGAAGTTAGTATTCCAATCGCGGAGGCGATGAATGGCAAAATAGCCTACGACGAAAACGTCACCGCACGAGTAAGCTCCCCCGTTCTTGGACGCGTATTGTCATCGCATGTTGAAGCAGGTGACAAAGTAGCAAAGAACCAATCACTGGCTGAACTGGACTCACCAGATTTAGCCACTGCAGATGCCGACTGGGCTAAAGCAAAAGCGGATGAGCAACGTAAGAAATTAGCCTTTGACCGGGCAAAAAATCTGTTCGAGCACGAAGTCATTGCGCGCAAAGATTTTGAATCCGCCGAAGCCGATTTTTTACAAGCCGTAGCAGAAACTAAGCGGTGCAGCCTGCATATGCGCAACCTGAACGCAGTCGGTAACGAAAACGGCAAGTTCTCATTAAAAGCGCCGATCGCTGGCCTGGTTGCAGACAAACAAATCAATCCCGGTATGGAGGTGCGTCCTGATGCACCAAATTCATTATTCGTGATTAGTGATTTAAGCAAACTGTGGGTCTTGATTGATGTACCTGAACGTTACATCGCCAGCATTCATCCAGGCCAAAAAATGGCAATGTCATTTGATGCCTATCCAGATCAATTGTTCGACGCCACAGTAGATCGGGTCGGCTTAGCATTGGACCCGAACACCAGACGCATACAAGTGCGCGGCGTATTATCTAATCACGATCAAAAACTACGTCCTGAGATGTTCGCCCGAATTTCTTTTCTCAGTGACAGCGACAAAAAAGCCATCAAGGTGCCGAATACAAGCCTGATCGCGGAGGGGCTTTATAGCTATGTCTTTGTTGAGAAAAAAGAAGGTGAATTCCAAAAACAGCGTGTCAACGTTGTTCGACGTGGCCAGAAAAATAGCTATGTCGATAGCGGCTTAAATGCGGGTCAACGGATAGTCACTGAAGGCAGCTTGTTACTCAATGCTGAGGTGGCTTCTCATGCTCAATAAGTTTGTTGATTTTGTTCTGACTCAGCGCGTATTTGTATTAGTACTGACAGTAGCGCTAGTTGTATTTGGCTATCGCGCACTAGGCAACTTACCGATTGAAGCCTTCCCCGATGTGCAGGATGTACAAGTACAAATTGTCACTCAATTCCCGGGACAAGCGGCGGAAGAAGTTGAGCGAGCCATCACCTTACCGATAGAGCGCGAGATGAGTGGTGTGCCAGGCCAGACTCAAGTACGCTCGGTATCGATTATCGGTCTGTCGGTTGTTACCATTACCTTTAATGACGGTACGGACGACTACTTTGCGCGCCAGCAAGTACTGGAAAAATTACAAGGCGTAACACTACCGAATGGCATTCAGTCCAGCATTGCACCGTTAACGACCTCGGTTGGTGAAATCTATCGTTATGTGATTGATGCACCGGCAGGCATGTCAGAAAACGACATCCGCACTTTACAAGATTGGGTCGTCAGGCCTGAATTAAGAATCGTCTCAGGTGTTGCAGATGTCGTCAGTTTTGGTGGCACTGTAAAAGAATACCAAGTCCAGGTAGATCCTAATGCCTTACGACGTTATGGCATCACTCTAGACCAAGTCAATCAAGCACTGGCAAATAATAATGTTAACGTTGGTGGCGGCGCTATTCGTCGTGGTGACGAAACGCTGATCGTCCGCGGAGTCGGCTTATTCAACAATAAAGAAGATATTGGTCGCGTCATTGTCAATGCAAAAAACGGCAAGACAGTATTACTCTCGGATGTAGCCGATGTAGAAATTGGTAGCCGCCCACGCTCTGGCAACATCTCTTATAACCAAGGTGACAGCTATGTTCTTGGCATCGTGCAAATGGTCAAAGGCGGTAACGCGGCCAAGATCATTACTGAGCTGAAGAAAAAAATTGAAGTCGTCAATACCAAGTTGCCAAAAGGTGTACGTCTGCATCAGATCTATGATCGTACCGAGTTACTCAACCATACGGTCAAAACAGTATTTGAAAACTTAGTCGTCGGTGCGGTATTAGTGATGACGATATTGATCCTGTTTTTACGCAATTGGCGCGCTGCGTTAATCGTGGTAACGGTGATACCGCTATCCCTACTATGCGCGTTTATCATGCTCGATCTAAAAGGCATTCCTGCCAACCTGATTTCTTTGGGGGCAGTAGACTTTGGGATCATCATCGATAGCGCGGTCGTGCTAGTCGAAGCATTAATGGTGCGGCTGGCCCTGAAACACCATGATTTAGAACATCAGAGTAATCTCTTCCTCTGGCGCAAACAGGTGCTGAAACAAACCGTGGTTGAAATGGGACACCCTATTCTGTTTGCCAAAGCCATCATCATTCTGGCATTTATTCCAATTTTTACTTTCCAGCGGGTTGAGGGAAAAATCTTCTCACCTGTCGCCTTAACGTTAAGCTTTGCAATGTTGGGTGCCTTGATTTTGACCATGACCCTGATCCCGACCTTACTGGCGCTGACGATGAAGCGTCATAGTCTGGCAGAAAAGCATAGCAACTGGATGCAAGCCATACAGGACTGGTACCGAAAGCTACTCTATAAAGCTGACGGACAAAAACGCACAGTCATGATCGTGTCTTGCATCGTACTTGCGATTACTTTGTTACTGGCGCCCCGGCTTGGTAGTGAATTTTTGCCTAAGCTGGATGAAGGAAATATCTGGTTGACCGTCAGCTTGCCGCCCTCCACTGCACTAGAGAAAACGCGTGAAGTAGAGCGTCAGGTCAGAGCTATTTTGCTGAGTTATCCCGAAGTCAGCACCGCGGTATCCCAAGTCGGCCGCCCAGATGATGGCACTGATCCGAAAGGTCCTAACAGTATGGAAATACTGGTTGATCTAAAACCACACGATCAATGGAAATTCGCCGATAAAGAAAGTCTGATCGAAAGCATGACCGCCAAGATCGGGACACTACCAGGCGTACCGACTAATTTTTCCCAAGTGATACAAGATAATGTGGAAGAAGCTCTATCGGGCGTCAAAGGTGAAATCGCGGTCAAAATTTTTGGTCCGGACTTGGATATCCTGACTCAAAAAAGTGAGCAGATTTCTGGAATACTCAAAGGCATTCGTGGCGCAAGTGATGTGGACGCAATCAAAAGCGGTGGTCAAACACAACTCAATATTGTGATTGACAGAGAAAAAATTGCACGTCTGGGTATCAACGTGTCGGATGTCAATAATACGATACAGACCGCCTTAGCCGACACACCCGTCAGCACGTTTTATGAAGACGACAAACGCTTTGACATCACCATCCGATTAAAAGCTGCCTACAGAGAATCGATAGATGGCATTGGCAGTCTGCAAATCAACTTACCTAACGGTGCAGGCACGATTGATCTGGCTGATCTGGCGCGCATAGAGGTGCGCCAGGGAGCGGCACGTATCAGCCGCGAAGCTGGTGGCCGCAATGCCTCGGTCAAAGCGAATTTATTAGGACGAGATCAAGGCAGTTTTGTGGCAGAAGCGCAGCAAAAAGTTGCTGAACAAGTGAATTTACCGTCCGGTTATTACATCGTCTGGGGTGGTCAGTTTGAGAATCAGCAACGTGCAGTCAAGCGTTTAGAAATCATTGTACCAATAACGATTTTCCTGATCTTTGCATTACTGTTCTGGGCCTTTCGCTCCATCCGTATGGCAATGCTTATCTTGATGATGGTACCTTTTACGATGATAGGCGGAATCGCTGGTTTAGCACTGGCGGGCTTGCACTTCTCTGTTTCTGCTGCAGTAGGATTCATCGCGGTAGCGGGCATCTCTGTGCAGAACGGAGTGATCATGCTGGAGCAAATATTAGAATTTGAGAAAATCAGCCGTGCTGATTTTTCTAGCGCAATTGAAGGCGCAGTCAGCAGGCTCAGACCGATATTGATGACTGCGTTGATGGCAGGTTTAGGTTTATTGCCAGCCGCGTTATCGCACGGAATCGGCTCAGAAACCCAACGTCCGTTTGCGGTCGTGATTGTGGGCGGCATTGTCTCAGCAACTTTTTTCACTCTGCTGTTACTGCCGTTGAGCTACCGCTTATTTAAGGATAAAGCGAAGGAAGAAGAGGAGTAAGGGAAAGTAATGACGATCGATGAATTAATTAATACTCCCCATAGGTATATTTTAATTGTCCATACATTATTTGGTCGATATAGGATTTTTATAGAAAATTATGGGGAGTATATTAAATTGATTAGCCAAAATTTGACCAAAAAGTGACTTAACCGTCAATTTATTGACTTAGGAGAATACGATGTCCAAGAAAGAAATCACCATACCAAGATTGATGATCTGCTTGCTGAGTATCTGTGCTGCGCTGGCAATCAGTACGCCAAATGTCTTTAGCCATGAAGCTGATCTGGAACCAGCGGCCAAAGACAATCTTAAGCATGGCTGGGTAACCAATCTCTACGACGCGAAGTCTGATCGCAAAAACTTGCCTGAGTGTCTGGAAAAACTCACGGACTCAGAGCGCGACAATAAGCATTTCGCCAAAATACATTACCAGCATGCACGTCGTGGCTTGAATACCATCGCTGAAGTGCCGGAATCCATGAGCTTAAAATTGGATGATGAAGTCGAGTTAGTGCCAGAGAATTGCGAGAAAGGGAAGTTTGCCCATATCGTTAAAGTCTTGCCTGCTCATTAAACAAGCATCAAAATGTATTGGCGAAATAGTTGGTGATCTCTGACAAAGTCACATCGGCTGTACGCTGTTTACATGATCTGAGCAGCAACGCTCTGAACAGCCGCCGTCATTTCGATCTCTACCTTGTAATCGGGATGAATCAATTTGGCGCCTGTGGTCGAGCGTGCCGGAGCGTGGCCCGGCGCTACCCATGTGTCCCAGGCATCATTCATCGCGGCATAGTCGCCCACTGATGCTAGATAAATTCTGGCGGAAACAATATTCGTTTTATCAGCGCCTACTTTGGCCAGCAGACGATCGATAAAATGCAAAATTTCACGGGTCTGTCCCATTACATCTAAGGAGGTATGCTCCGCGACTTGTCCTGCGATATAAATTAATTTAGCGGCACCAAGATCGACTACGGTCATCTCGCTAAAACGTGATCCCATTTCAAAACGCAGAATTTCCATATCGTCTCATTCTCTTTTTGTTTGCTTATTTTGTTACCGAGGGCAGCGCATTGGCAATGCTATGTTGGCCTTGCTATCCGCGCCTCGCTATTTTGATGCTGCCATGTCTTTAGTCACCGTTGCAGAATTTCTGTTCCACCAGCCGCCACCTAAGGCCTGGAACAATGCAACGGTATCTGTCAAACGCGCCGCCTGCGCCTGTACTAAATTTAACCGGGATTGCTGATACGCTTGCTCGCTGCTCAACACATTTGCGCTACTGATATCGCCTAATGCCAGCTGCCGCTGAACAATCGCCAGACTCTTGGCAGAAGCCCGCTCTGCCCTTTGTGCGGCTTTTAGCGCAATCGCATCTGATTGTATCGCGATCAAGGCATCCGCCACATTTTGGAAAGCAATGATCACAGTCGCGCGGTATTGCGCAGCCGCTTGATCATACGCTGCCTGCGCTGCACCCTGCCGATGTTTTAGCGTACCGCCTTCAAAAATAGGTTGCGTGATATTGCCTGCCAAAGTCCAAAAACCGGTACCCGCTTTAAACAGATCACTGATAGAACTGGCAGCAGAGCCATAGGTATTCACACCCAAACTAATATTCGGCAAACGGTTAGCAACAGCAACACCAATCGCGGCACTGGCGGCATGTAATTGCTCCTCCGCAGCGCGGACATCTGGTCTATGCTCGACCAATGATGCGGGTAGCGTTAGCGGTAACTCAGCTGGCAGTTGCAAGCTGTCTAGCGTGAAGATCGTAGTGGCAAGACCGGACGTATATTCGTTATTAGATTTGTCCTTGGGTCCGCTCTTGGGTTCGCTCTCAAACCCATCCGGCAAGCGCCCGGCAAGCGCACTTAATAAATCTCTTTGCAGGGCTAATTGTTTTTCTAAGGATGGCAACGCCACTTCTGTATTTGCCAGCGCAGCCTCTTGTGCCGCGACATCAATCTGTGCGATTTGTCCCAGCGCATACTGACGTTGAATCATCTTCATCAACTGAGTCTGACTGGCAATAATTTCTTTGGTCGCTGCGATCTGACCACGTAAAGCAGCCTCTTGAATTGCTGCCATCACGACATTAGACGTCAGCGTTAAATAGCTGGCCTCCAACTGAAATCGTTGTGCCTCTGCCTGCGCCTGCAAAGACTCGGTCTGGCGGCGATTACCGCCAAACACGTCTAAGGTATAAGACACGCTGACCTGTGCCGTATGCAAGTTGTAATAGCTGGCGCCGGAGGACGCCGGGCTGGCCAGGGTACCGGCAATTTTCTGTCGTGTTGGCAAATACGACGCTTCGACTGATGGGAACCACGCGCCTTGCTGCGCATAGACATTTTCCATCGCGCCACGCAAAGCGGCCTGCGCTGCTTCTACATTCGGATTTTTTTTAAGACTTGCCGAGACCAAGGTACTTAATGCAGGCGATTGAAATAGCTCCCACCACTGAGCGGGAATATCACTTTGGATAAATTTTTGTGCCTCCAGATTTTTATCTATGCCGCTATCCGGTGGATTTTTCACGCTACCGTTTGATGTAGGAACGGATGCAGTACCAGACATATTAGCCGACGGCAGCATAGTCGCCGGACGCACATAATCAGGCCCTACAGCACAACCAGTTAACAGCAGCAAGCCAGGGATGGGCGTCCAATATGCTCGTATTTTTTTCATTGCATTCTCATTCACAATTTTTGCCACGACGTGCTCTACAACATCAGCAGGTTTTTTAAATAAATTGTGAAACATAGGATGCTTCATCAAGAGCCGGTTCAGATTTTTCATTATCGATTCTGCCTTAATCGCAAACCCCAGGTTTTGCTCTCGAACAGACGTTCCATCGCAAAATAGTAAGTGGGTAGAATAAATAAAGTCAGTAAGGTTGATACGATCAAACCACCGACGACTACGGTTGCCAGTCCACGCTGGACATCCGTACCAACGCCGGTTGCCAGCGCCGCAGGCAGCATGCCAAAGGCAGCGACAGTCGCCGTCATCAAGACCGGGCGCAGGCGCTCGGTTGCACCTGCGATGACAGTATCGTTTAGCGGCAGACCTTGGCCGCGTACACGGCGGAAGTTAGCAACCATGATGATGCCGTTTTGTACCGACACTCCAAACAAGGCAATAAAGCCGACTGCGGTTGCGACGTTTAAAGTCTCACCAGTCACATGCAAGGCAACCAGTCCACCTAAGGTCGCCATTGGCACCACACCCAAGATTAAAATGACCTGACGGATTTTTCCAAACTGGAAGAACAGTAATACGGACATGAGCGCCAATACCACGCCTAAAATAACGATTAGCCTTGCGTGAGCCCGTCGTTCATTCTCAAACTGCCCTGCCCATTCGAGCCGAATTTTCTGTGGATTAATTTTGATCTCGGCATCAATCCTTTGTTGCGCTTCTGCCAGATACGAGGTTAGATCACGTCCACGATTATCGATACGAACGGTGATCTGACGTTCACTCGCCTCATGTGAAATCGTGCTTTCTCCGGTCTGGAGTTTGATGCTGGCAACTTGCGATAAGGCGATCTTTGCGCCGGTTGAGCTGTTTAACGTCAGGCTACCCAAGGACTCAGGATTGTTTTTGCTGGCTTTAGGAAAACGTGCCGTCACATTGTAAATACGATCGCCCACATACACAGATGAGATTGCCGCACCGCCAACTCCGGTCTGTATCAGGGCTGCGATATCTGCTGTGTTAATACCGTAACGTGCAGCCTGTTCTCTATCCACTTTAATCACGACTTGCGGTATCGGCGGCTCCTGGAATAAGGATGCCGAGGCAGTGCCGCGTATCGTCTGCAAAATATCGACAATCTGATTACCGATACGACGATTTTCTCTCAGATCATCACCATACACACGCAAGACTAAAGGGCTGTGCGCACCACCGATCGCGTCATTCACACCGTCAATAATCGGCTGACTGATGCTGATAGAAAATCCCGGCATAGTGGCAAAACGCTGATTCAGACGTTTGATCAGATCGGCCTTGCTACCGCCATTGGGCCACTGATCGTAAGGCTTTAATCCGACGGGTATTTCCATGTGCGATGGCGTCCACGGATCAGTACCATCATCATTGCGACCAAGCTGTGTGACAACGTAAGAAATTTCCGGAAACTCTTTTAAAGTTCTGCGCAAATCACTCGCCATCTCATTAGCTTTGTCGATAGAAATACCGCTTGGTACTTGCACCTGCAGCCATAGCGCTCCCTCATCAATATCAGGTAAAAATTCGCGTCCCGCTGTGGAGCCGAGAATGATGACGCACACCAGCGTCAATGCGCCTATGCCGTAGGCAATCCAGGTATTTTCTAACGAATGACGCAACAGACTGGTATACCTTTGCGTTAGCCAGACTAAGGGGCGGTTATGGAATATTTTGCGCGGTTTGCGCAGGGCGGTAAACGCAAGTCCCGGGATCAATACCAGTGCGCATACTAGAGCACCTAACAAGGCATAAGAAACCGTGTAGGCCATCGGTGTTAACAACTTACCCTCAGCACGCTGGAATGCGAATAAGGGGATGTAGGCAGCGATAATAATCAAGGTCGCAAAAAAAATCGGGCGAGCCACTTGCCCTGTCGTGCGCAAGACATCTTCCTCTGATAATTCAACATCAGGATTTTTCTCCCGACGCAGCAAGATCGCCTCCATAACGACAATCGCGCCATCGACAATAATGCCAAAATCAATCGCGCCGAGCGAGAATAAATTAGCGGGCATTTTGGTCGCCGCCATAATAATAAAAACCGTGACCAGCGCGATCGGAATTGCCACGGCAGCTACAACCGCGCTACGTGGACTACCCAAAAATAAGATCAGTACCAGGCAGACTAAACCTATCCCTTCCAACACGGTATGGCTGACTTTATGCACCGTTAGTTTGACCAGATCATCACGGTCAATGTAGGGCACAATCTTGACACCCATAGGCTCCAGCTTTTTGCGTAGCTGCTCTACTTTTGCATGCACGCCTTGCAAGACCATAGAAGGGTTCTCATATTTAAGCATGAGCACAATGCCTTCTATGGTGTCTGGATTATTGTCTTTACCCAGAATGCCTTCACGTTCCTGATGTCCGTATTGCAGCTTACCAAGATCACGTAGCAGTACCGGAACACCGTTATTTTGCGTGACCACAACCGTCGCCAGATCATCCAGCGAATGCACCTGCCCTATGCCGCGGATGACATAACTTTGTTCGCCACGCGCAATCCGGCCACCGCCTGCATTGGCGCTATTGGCGTTGATCGCCGTGACCACATCATTCAACACCACGTTGTAGCGTTGCAGCTGGGTGGGGTCAAGTTCTAACTGAAATTGTTTGGTAAATCCGCCAAAGTTATTCACATCTGCAATGCCGGGTACCTGCTTAAATCCGGGGATCACGATCCAGCGCTGAATCTCGGATAACTCCATCAGATTTTTGGTATCGGATTCCAGCGTATACCGAAAAATTTCTCCCGCCGGCCCAGAAACCGGCCCCAGACCCGGCTGCACACCAGCGGGTAACGTAACTGATGCAATACGCTCCAACACACGTTGGCGTACGAAATAATCATCTGCGCCATCCTGAAACACAAGAGTGATCAAAGACAATGCGAACGTGCTGCTGGAGCGCATCGTGACTAAGCCTGGCGTATTACTCAGCGCGCGCTCTAGTGGCGTGGTGATTTGTTGCTCTATTTCTTCAGCAGCCAGACCCGGCACTTGGGTAGAAACCTGTACCGTGACATCGCTTAAATCGGGATAGGCTTCGACTGCCATTTTTTGCCATGACACGTAACCATACATCGAAATAACAATCGCCAGCACCCATGCCAGATGACGTCGCCGGAAACATAAAGCGATGAGCTGGTTAATCATTGAGCAGCACTCCACCGCGCACGACCACACGGTCTGTTGCAGTCAAACCGGACAAGATGGTCACCTTGTCATTATCTTCATGACCCAGTTCTACGGTACGACGGACAAACGTCCACGGAGCAACTTCAACAAATACGGTGATGTCGTCATTGTTCATTAACAAAGCCGAGGTTGGGATCGTAATTGGTGTAATAGAGGTCGGCTCTGACGCCTGTACTCGAGGTGCTGACCCGGTTTTTGTAGTTTGCATAGTTTGCGCAGTTTGCGTAAGCAAAATACTAGCCGTTGCAAACATATTCGGCTTGAGCTTGCCATCCTGATTGGCAAAGCTGATGCGCACTTTATTGCGTCTGGTGTCTGGCTCCAGCACGGCACTGACAAAGGCGACCGTGCCATGAAACGTCTGGTTAGGGTAAGCGGGTAAATTAATATCCGCCGACTGTCCCTTAGCGACGGAAGAGACCAATTGTTCTGGCACATTGGCCGTGACCCAAATCTGGTTGAGATTAGCAACGGTCATCAAACTCGCTGTAGCGTCGTTCAGATAGGCGCCACTGCCTACAGTGAGCGTAGTGACCACTCCTGAGATAGGTGCAGTGATGCTGAGTAATCTGGAACTGGCTTTGGTGTGAGTGTTGATGGCAGTAGCATTACCAGTATTGCTGGTATTGCTGGTAATGCTGGTAATGCTGGTATTACCAGCGTTGCTTTGGGGCGTGTTTGTGGAGCCATTCAACACCTTCAGACGTGTTTCAGCACGTCGCGCTTCTGCTTGGGCTTGTACATAATTGCTAGTCGCTTGCTCAAAATCTTTGGCGGCATTACCACCCGCAGCATTCACACCACGCGCGCGCTCCAGCGCTTTGTGCGATAACTCAAGGCCGTCCTGCGCTTTATCAACATCGGCATAGGCTTGTGCCAAATCCGGCGAGCTGATGAGCGCCAGCACCTGCCCTTGTTTAACAACATCGCCCAGCTTTACTTTTAACTCCACCAAACGCCCGGTCAACGGCGGCAAAATATTGACTGTCAACGAAGGGTCCGCCTCCACCGTCGCAGGTACGGTGATGATGTGCGATGGCGCCGACGTCGCCACTGGCAAAACAGCTAGCCGGGATCGCAAAGGTGATTTTGCGGGGACGCTAATTTTATCGCCCTGCCTGACCATCATTTGTTCCTCATCTGATGTTTTGGCAGTTGTTGCACCAGCAGAGGCGGACAATTTGTCAGCGATCAAAACCACCAGCGCAAAGCTACCAAGCATCGCAACAAGCACCGTAAGACGTTGACGATTTTTTGTGATCGTGGAAATAGGATTTATCATTTTCATTGAGGTTTGCCTCATTGTTTATTTACACGACAATGTCAGTGCTGCAGATTTTTGGTCTTAACGACCAGGGGGGCTAGTCTGGGTATATTTTTACCGGGAAGAAATCCAGACGGTGATCTGTCTTGGGACTACTTCTCAGATGAGCAAGCAGAGTACGCATAGTTAACAACCAGCCACAATCAATTCAGAACCATTAAGTTTTGAATTGAGCCTTGAATTTGGCCTAGAGTTTATTTGCGGTATTTGACCTGAGAATGACGTCAGAACTCAGGTGTTGCATTTTAACGATGTGTGTCTGAAGAAATACTTAAGAAGTCCTGAATTTTTCTTCAGAATTGATGAAGAGAGAGTGAATGCTATCGCGGAGTCAGGAGGATTTAATCTTAAGAATCCGGGCGGAGATTTGGGTGGAGATTGGAGCAGTGACTAATAATTTAGCGACTCCGTGATTCGGGCGGCGATTCAGACAATCATTACTATGGTGATTCATCAAAATGCCGGGCTAACAAGGTGAATAATAAGATTGATATACAAGCAGAACACTATTGGAAATCAATATACTCTCACTCTGTATATATAAGTCGTCTAATTAAATACTGGACAATAAGGCATATTTTAAAAAAATAGAGGGGAGTATATTAATTTAGCGAGAAAATCAACATCCGCCAGCATTACGTAATGCACGATCTCCGAGGATGCGTACTAGCGCATACATCAGCCCTAAAAATAGTATGAGTGGTGCTGCGATATTTGCGTAGGCTAGCGGCAAAAATAACCAGGACAGCGCATATCCCAAGCCACCAACTACCAAAGCCCAGCCTGCAATCCGGCGCATTGCGAGACCACGTGCTGTGCTTACTTGTTTGGGAATGCTGTTGGCGAAGACGACAACGATGACTCCCATCATTACGCCATTACTCCGCTCGGCAAACTGACTGACTAATCCATCCGCCCATCCCAACGGTATAAGCAAAGCAAGTCCCAGCAGTGAGCCGGCCAGCGCTATAGCCTGAGTAGTTTTGCGACGATTAACTTGGCCTGCCGAACCAACTGCTGCGCCTGTTGGTAACAACTGACGAGCGATCCACGCGATACCGATGATAGCGAGCGCGAGGACATACGGCCAAGGGCGGGCAAGATGGAGGTAGCACAGATAGCCGCTGGCAAAAACTACCCATGTGCTGATGAGGATGGCGAATGCGCGGAGCGGTTGATCGGAGATAGTTTTCATCATTTTCCTTCAGTTTGTGAGGATGGCGATTGAGCATCTGGCACTGCTGCTGATGTTAATGGTGGTGACATTGGTGATGAGTCCGCCTTAAGCTGACTGCCCAGCAGTTGGGCAAACCCAAGCAAGGCTTCCTCCAGTACCGAGAGTTGCAGGCAATACACGATGGTCTTGCCTTGTTTTGAGGAAGCGATCAAATCAGCTTCACGCAAGATAGAAAAATGGGCTGACATGGTGGGTTTGGACACGTCAAAATAGTCCGCTAACTCGCCTGCCGTTTGTGGACCATTGCGTAGTAGCGCCAGTACCTGACGGCGAGTCGGATCGGAGAGGGCTTTAAATATCTGATTCATGTTTTGAAGATTAGCTAATCATCTAAATGAAGTCAAGGACTTATTTAGCCATTGATCTAAATGATGTGTTTAATAAGTTGCGCAGAGGGAACGTGGCAATCAGGAGGAGAAAGTAACCGCTGTGACGAACTAAAAAAGTAATGAGGAAGCCAACTAAGTTAATAGCGAACAGCGTAAATCAACGATCAACAAGCAGCTAAAATTTGACGAGGCATATCGAATTGCTGTGCGAGCAAGGAGTGCATATCGGCGACTTCCAAAGGACGATAATACAAATATCCCTGGAAATAATCACAGCCGATATCTTTCAGGAATTGCTCCTGTTCGAGGTTTTCTACGCCCTCTGCTACTGTCGTACAAGATAAGATGCTGGCTAGCGAGACAATCGCTTTGATGATCATTTCACTTTTTTGATTATTGCCAATCTGCGCAACAAACGAACGATCAATTTTGACGCTGCGGGCGGGGAAATGGCTGAGTTTTGATAAGGAAGAATAGCCAGTACCAAAATCGTCTATCGCAATACCAAAGCCTTTTTCTTTTAGCGCATTTAAATGTTCTACTGCCAGAGATTCGTTCGCGATTAAACCGGTTTCTGTGATTTCAAATTCCAGATATTGGGCTGTCACCGCATACTGGGCACAAGTACGCTCTATCAGTTCCAGTAAGTCGCTACGCGCCACATCAGAGGCGGACAGATTTACCGCCACTACCGGGCTGTCGCCAAATTCATCTAGCCATTGCCGGATTTGTGAGCAGGCGCTATCGAGTACGAAATTGCTGATCTCGCGGATTAAACCAGCGCGCTCTGCAATCGGAATAAATTCAACCGGGGATACATTTCCCAAGCTGGAGGACTGCCAGCGTATCAGCGCCTCTACTCCAGCCAGACTGCCGTCTTGTGTGATCTTGGGTTGATATACCAGTCTGAATTCACGCTGCTTAAGGCCATTAATAATATCGACTTCAATTTCGATACTGCGCCGGATTTCTGATTCGTCCTCATCATCAAATAAGGTCGCACCCGATTCGCTGGAACGGCGCGCGGTGTCTAGCGCCAATTCACTACGGCGTATCAGATCATCGGCTTCGGTCTCGTCTGTTCTGACCAGCGCGATACCTGCTGAAAACTGAACCAGCAAAGTTTCACCATCGATCAAAATCTCTTTAGGCAAGGCATGTCGCACACGCTCGACCAGTTTAATAATATCGCCCGGTGTACTGTATTGCTCGACAACGAAGGAGAAAACAATACTGCGTAAGCGCGCACAAAAACAATCTTGCGGCAGAACAGTGGATAATTCTTCTGCGAAGCGACGCAGTAATTGATCGCCAAAATGTACACCTAATTTTTGATTCGCATGACGGATACTATTCAGGCGAAACGAGACTAATGCAGTCACTTTATCTGGCGTAGGATTTGCCAGAATACGCCGCAAATGCTGGCGCAACATATCGCGGTTAGGTAAATTGGTTAGGGTATCGTGATTGGTCAAAAAGCTCTCACGCTCCTGACTCAGTTGCAAGGCATTGTGCATCGAGTACAAGTGCGAAACATCACGCAGCGCGACGATATAGTTTTCGTTTTTGGTCTGAGAAATATTTTCCATCGAGACCAATTTACCGTCACGCGTCCGGTATGCGGACATACGTAGATTGGCAACCTCTTCATTAGCGATATTATTAATAGCTGAGCTAGACGCAGATGTGTTTACTTTGAGGCGAACACTATTATCTAAAGACAACCAGTCAAATAATTGGCTGCCTCTGGTGTCATTGGTGTCTTTGCTGTCAGTAGCCCCAAGAATAGTAGAGCCATTCGCGGATACCTCCGTCACACATCCCAGTAAAGCATTCGCCAGATTATTCGCTTGCAAAATTGTGCCGTTGGTATCAGTCAATACCAGCGCACTTCCCGCATTTTGAAAAATCTCGTGATACTGTGCATGGCTAACCTCAAGCTCGACACTGGTCTTGCGATGACGGGCAGCAGATGCATCCAGAGCATGTAGGACGCGAAATACTGCCAGCGGCACACAAACATTAAAAAATAGGAATAGCAAAGATTGAACATAGCCATGACTATCTGGCAGCGTGATGTTAATACCAGGAAAATGGAAGATCGGTTGATTATTCAGTAACAGCAAAAACGGCAAGCTATTCACCAACATCAACCCAACTGCCAATCGGGTATTAAAAAATAATCTGGCGATGATGGGTGTGGTGTAGATAAAAATCACACCGAGTTTGGCGATTTCAAATTGATCAATAAAACTGAGCATAGCAAACGCAGCGCCATATACCGTGCCGATTAATACACCCGCACTTAAGGCAACATGGCGCGCTGAATAAAACAGGCCGATACTCAAGGCAAGGTAAAACAAGCCCACAATCCATAAGACGTGATAAGCCCCGACAGCAATCGCTTTGAGCGAACTATCAACGGCTACTATTGCTTCCAACAAAAAACCTGACACCAAAATAATACGCAAAGCGCTTATTTTCCATACGGTGTGCTCTGTTGGATCTAACCCGCTTTCGTTAAGCGAAAGCCAGCGGAACATGGTTGAACATGGGAGACATTAGAGTAATTTTATTTCCACATGGAAATTTAGATTATCGCATAAAATGCTGCGAGGACTCAATTAGCATGCGTCCTTCGGGTTAAACCAACAATAAGTAATACACCTCATTGCGACCACCATATAGTGACTAGGCATGAACTAAAACATCAAATATCTTGACACTAGACGACTGGTCTAATAATATCTTACGTTATGGACAGATCAGATCAATATCAAGATACCCGAGAACGCATACTCGCCATTGGCCAAGAGCTGATCGTGAGGCGTGGCTTTAGTGCGATCGGCTTGAATGAGATTTTGACTCGCGCAGAAGTGCCTAAAGGTTCTTTTTACCACTACTTCCAGTCTAAAGAAGGCTTTGGCGTTGCGTTGCTAGAACGCTACTTTGATGATTATCACGCCTGCTCTGCTTTGTTGTTTTGTAACGAATCGATCAGTTTGCGCGAACGTTTGTTAACTTACTTTGGCAACTGGCGCAAAGTTGCTGACAATAGTCAGTGTCAGGTCATGTGCCTCGCGATAAAACTAGCCGCTGAAGTCGCGGATTTGTCAGAGCCGATGCGTATCGCTTTGAGCAAGGGCATGACGCGCATCATCGAACAAATCGCACAAGTGCTGGAGCAGGCGCAGGCCGAAGGTAGTTTGTCCAAGCAGTTAGATGCCGCACAACTGGCAGAATCTTTATATGGTATGTGGGTTGGCGCGTCATTATTGACCAAGGTTAACCACGATATCAAGGCAATGGACTTAGCCTATAAACAAACGCAACAAATGCTGCAACCGCTAAAAACGCTACAAATGCCTTAACAATCAGACTAATGCAATATTAAAGACCAGGTTTTTTAATCCTGATCAAACCGAGACAGGCAAGTAATTGCCTTTTATTTTTACTCTAGACTAGACGACTGGTCTATTTTATTTACTCTTAAAGGATACACATGCTTAAGCATTTACTCTCCCCTGTAGCAACCGGCAGCATCCATTTAAATAACCGCGTAGTGATGGCGCCATTGACACGCTCACGTGCAGGACAACCTGGTGACGTACCACGCGCACTGAATGTTGAGTACTACGCACAGCGCGCCACCGCAGGTTTGATCGTCACCGAGGCTAGCCAAATCTCCCGTCAAGGCCAAGGTTACGCCTGGACGCCTGGCATTTATACCGACGCACAACAAGCCGGCTGGAAGCAAGTCGTTGATGCCGTGCATAACAAAGGTGGCCGGATCGCACTGCAACTCTGGCATGTCGGTCGTATTTCACACTCGCTGTTGCAAGAAAACGGCGCAGCGCCGGTGGCACCTTCCGCCATCATCGCGGCCAATAGTCAGTGCTTCGTCGTGCAACCAGATGGCACGCCCGCCAACGTCCCGACCGAAACACCACGCGCTTTGTTGCTGGAAGAAATGCCAGGCATCGTTGCGCAATATAGTGCTGCGACAGTACGCGCCAAACAAGCCGGTTTTGATCTGGTGGAAGTTCACGCTGCCAACGGTTATTTGTTACAGCAATTCATGTCGACCAACAGCAATGTCCGTACCGACATCTATGGCGGCTCACTGGAAAATCGCGCACGCCTGACACTGGAAGCAGTCGATGCAGCGATTGCAGAAATCGGCGCTGACCGCGTAGGTGTTCGCATCTCGCCACACTTCGTCGCACACGGCATTGCTGATACTGAAGCCGAAGAAATGGCATTGTATTTGGCTGCAGCCTTCACCCAGCGTGGCATCGCTTATTTGCATATTGCAGAGCCAGACTGGGCAGGCGGTCCGGTGTTGACGGAAGCGTTCCGTAAGCAATTACGTGCTGCATTCAAAGGCACATTGATTTGCTGCGGTGGCTACACCGCCGATGAAGCAGAAGCTTTGATCGCCAGCGGTTTGTCTGACGCCGTTGCATTTGGTCGCCCTTACATCGCCAATCCAGATCTGGTCGCACGATTTGCAGCAGGCGCAGAACTCAATCAGGGTGATCGCACGACCTACTACGGTGGTGAAGAAAAAGGATATACCGATTATCCGACGATGCAAGAAGCGAAAGTGGCGGCATAGATTTGATCGTTGCGCTTCGTTACTAAGTTCGTCATTGAGTTTGGTCACTAAGCTTGATGACTAACTTGATCACTGAGCCTGAAATTTCAATCAGGCTCATTGGTTGAACATCCGTCAATTTATCGTTCTAGTGCGGGTGAACATCTAGCATCGGTCAGCAAAAATATCAGTAAAGACGCTGGCTCTCTGCCTGCGCAGGGATGATGAACTGGCGTTTTTTGCCATATCCCTCATAAAATTACTACCCCGGTGTATTTTTTAACGTCCAATGATTCTCTGGACAATACCCTATATTATTGCTTATACCCCCCTATTTCTCTATTTTTATCGCTTACTATAACCATATTATGCAGGCAATACCAAAGTCACGATCACACCACCAGCTGGACGCGGACGGTTACGCAGCAAGATGCGACCGCCATGCGCTTCGATAATTTCTCTCGCCAGCGCCAAGCCCAATCCCGTTCCGCTACGCTTGGTCGAATAAAACGGTACCAGCGCGTTTGACATAACGGTATCGATCATTCCATTGCCCTGATCCATGACTTCGATGCGTATCATGCCGTGCAATCGACGCACACCTAAACTGACATGTTCAGGCGCTGATCCTGATTCATGCGCGTTTTTTAACAGGTTGAGTAACGCCTGCTCCATTTGCGCGATATCAAAACTGACCTTCTCATCAGGTAATTCACCGGTCAGGTGGAAATCCATCTGCGACTGCAAGCGAGAAATAAATGGCTGCCACGAGGTCGTTTCTATGCGCGGGGTCGGCAATTTGGCAAAACTCGCATAACCTTGAATAAAGCTTTCCAGGTGGCGGGAACGCTCTTCTATGGTGGATAAAATTTCTGGCAAGCGTTCTGTTTGTCCTCGTCGCAATAACTCTGTGCCAGAGTTGGCGAGTGAGGCAACCGGTGCCAGCGAATTATTCAGTTCATGACTGATGACGCGGATAACTTTTTTCCAGGTCTGGACTTCTTGCCGGCGCAACTCTGCCGTCAGGTGGCGCAACAATAGTAGTTCATGATGCCGTCCGTTCAAACTGAAGTTACGGCGTGCCAGGTGATACACCTCCTCCTCGTCATCACCGTTTTGTCTGTTTGGGCCCTCTTTAGTATTGACGGTGAACAAACCGTCGCCACCTTTATCGATGGCCTCGCGCAACGAAGCTGAGAGATGCTTTAACAACGCATCAAGAGTATGGCCTTCTAACTTACGACCCTCGTTGAGCAACTGTCTGGCGGCGATATTCGCAAAAACAATCGGGCCTTTTTCGGCAACCAGCAGCATTGCCACCGGCGTATTTTGTACCATTGTATCCAGCAACAACTCACGCTGAACCAGACTCAGCCGCTGCTCGCGTAATACATCACCCAACGCATTATGGGCATCCACCAAATCCGCCAGCTCATCATGCCGCGGCCAATGCAGTCCAAACGAATAATCTCCGTCCTGATAGCTAATGACGGTACCACTCAGCGCGCGGAATAATGCCAACATCGCTTGCATCTGGCTACGTACCAGCATGACCGTAACCGGCAACATCACCAGTGCGACTAGTAATACTGTCAGACCAAACTCTTTAGGAAAAAAATGCTGCGACGCATAGACCAGAGCAATGCTCATCGCGATTAAAAAAACGGACAGCAAAGTAAATCTGGCTGTCAGCGATAAACCTATCTTAGTTTTAGAGTCGTCAGGCCTCACTCAGATCACCCGGCCTTGCTAATACCAAGTCTATCCATGCGCCGGTAGAGCGACTGGCGACTCAAGCCTAACTCCATGGCCGCCTGAGCAATCACGCCGTTTGCCTTACTTAAGGCTTTTTCTATCGTGGCACGATCCAATTCCACCTCTACGCTGACACGCACTTGTGCCGAGTTTGAAAAGTCTGATAAGCATGGCAGACCTAAATCACTAGCTTTAAGCTCTGAATCACTGGCAAGCAAACTCGCTCTTTGCATGACATTTTTTAGCTCACGCACGTTGCCTGGCCAGGTATATTGCAGTAACAGCGTACGCGCTGACGGATGTAGAGTTTTAGCAGCGCTTTCACCACGACTTAAGAAATGCATCGCTAAGGGAATGATATCGTCCGGTCTATCTGCCAAGGGCGGTAAATTGAGCTGAATCACGTTCAGGCGGTAATACAAGTCCTCTCTGAAGTTTCCCGCTTTAATCATCACGGTTAAATCAGCATTGGTCGCACTGATCACTCTGACCTTAACCTGACGCTCTTTGTTAGAACCAAGGCGTTCAAAACGTCCAGTCTCCAACACACGCAATAACTTCATCTGCCCTGCAAGCGGTAAGTTACCAATTTCATCTAAGAATAAGGTACCGCCATCAGCTGCCTCAAACTTACCCTCCCGCGCTTTGATGGCGCCAGTATAAGCACCGGCGTCCGCACCGAATAATTCTGCCTCAATCAATTCAGAAGGAAGTGCACCACAATTCAACACAACAAAAGCACCGTCCTTAACACTAGAATTAGTTTGAATAATTTCGGCAATTCTCTCTTTGCCAGCACCATTCGGCCCTGTGATCAGTACAGATACATCTGAGCGTGCAACCTGACACGCCATGGTCAAGACTCTCTCAGTTGCCGCGTCTTGCCAAACTAAACTGCGCAGATCATATTTTTGCTCCAGCTCGCGTTTATTTTTACGCTCACGCAATACTCGCTGCTGCAAAGCACGATTAGCTTGCCCCAGTTCGATCAGATTTTTTACCGTTGCCATCAGGCGCTGATCGTTCCATGGCTTAGCCAAATAATCCGCCGCACCTGCTTTAATCAAACCGACGGCTGCATCCAGATGCGTCCAGGCGGTGAGCAAAATCACAGGCAAATCAGGATGATGCTGGCGAATCTGATGGAACAAGGCTACGCCCTCTTCACCAGAGGTGGTGTCCGCACTAAAGTTCATATCCTGTATCACTAAATCGACGTTGTTTTTTTCCAGCATCGATAAACCTTGTTCCGGCGATTGCGCGCTGATCGCGGCAATATCGTGCAAAGACAACAGCACCTCCAGTGCGATGGCAATCGAGGGGTTGTCGTCAATGATGAGTACATTAGGCATAGAGAAATTGATTATGGAATATCGGATTAAACCGCATCGTACAACACAAAAAAACAGAACATCACATAAAGTTTTTCCGATACGCCTATAAGATAGGACCGATCACGTTCTAAGCGCCACGTGTCGCCGTAGCAGGTGAAATACTCGCCCCACGCAAAGCAGGCACATACACAGCAGCGACACCCAATATCCAAAACACGCAGGGTGCAAAGAATAAATACTGGAGCGGCAATTTGCTTAACTCAAACTGATTGACCAGTAATTGATTGAGCCCTACTGCGAGCATAGTGCCGAGAACAATTCCGCCGGTCGTAATCAAGATATTTTCGGTAATAAAGTAGCGCAAAATATCGACCTTACGCGCACCCAAAGCCCGGCGCACACCGATTTGCTTGCGACGTTGTGCGACCCACAAAGTACTCATACCGACGATCCCGCTGGCAGTCACCAGCATCAGCAGTACACTTACTGCGATCAGCATCCAGGCCAAAGCCTTATCACTGCGGTAACGCTTAAATCGCTCATTATCTATCGTATCCATTCGAACAATAATTGGCTCTCCGGCTGCTTTAGTCAGTACTGATTCTGCCTCTTTCATTACACGGTCTCTTTGGCCTGCTTCACTGCGAATAAAGTAGGTATTCGATGATCTGACCGTAGTTAAAGGGGCAATAACAGAATCCTCAAACCGTCCTGTACTTTCCGCTTCAGTAGTCTGTAAACTCTCGACGACGCCAATGATTTTCGATTCATCGGAATCATTGCCTGTGCCCCAAAACATGGATTTTCCAATCACATTTGCCTCATTGGGATAGAGTTCTTTGGCTACAGCTTTTGTCACGATCACGACACGCGGTCTTAAATCACTTTGTTCGCGCGGATCATATTCAAGGACGTCATCCGGATTAAAATCACGACCGGCAATCAGTTTTAATCCTAAGGTTTTTACCAAAGAATCAGAGGTATTGTAATTATCAACCGTAGTAGAGGGCAAGGTTTGTAGACGGTCGACAGAAATACTTGAACGACTACCTGAACGCGACATTGGCACCTGCGATGTTTGTGCCACAGAGACTACACCGGGTATCGCACGCAGCAATTGTTTTTCGCGCTGTAATACCGCTTTAAAGTCATCCATTGATTTCCTTTGAAGGCGGCTACTCGTAATATGAAACACACTAGCTTCGTCATTAATACCGCTGGAGCGCACGGATGCTTCTTGCCTCAGCTGGACGATATACATGGCGTTGGTCAAAATCGCCAAGCTGATAGCAACCTGTATCGCAACTAACAGCGGTGCTGTTTTATTTCTCAACAACGCAGATAAAATCGGACGGATTTCCATATTGATCCTCTTTACTATTATTGGGATTTAAGTTGTAGCGCTGGCGTCACCTGACATGCGCGCCAGGTCGGGAGTAAGCCGGCCAACACACTGGCACTTACAGCGAGGATGAAGGTCAAAACCAGCATGTTCCAGTCCATCTTCGCCAGCACTGCCATCTCACCCGATTGTCTTGAGATCAGCCAAAGTCCGCCGAAACTTAAAACTAATCCAAAAAGACCACCAACTAAACCAATCACACCGGTCTCAATAAAAAACTGCATAAAAATATCTGCCCGGCTGGCACCAAGCGCCCTGCGCACACCAACCTCCGACGCCCGCACAGAAAATTTTGCCAGCAACAATCCGGCGGTATTCACCAGGCAGAGTAACAAAAATCCAAATGCCAGCCATGCAGATAATTTGCTGTCGTCCCTTACAATTTTCAGGAAGCTCATCCACTCTTTTACGTTCAACAAAAGATTAGGTGCGCCACGAGGATAGCGACCTACTTTCTTTTGATCTGCTGTGTAAGCATTCAGGTAATTAAGTAGCTTGGTATGATCTGAGGCTGTTGCTGTTTCAAACCAAAATTGTAGCCAAGTGCAATCAGAGGCAAGGATTCCCTTAAAGCCAGCACCCATAGGACCATGACACCACATAGACCCACTTGGTCCTATCTCGACTACGGCTGCAGTGTTGAAAGGAATATAAAACTCATCTTCCCCTTTAAAACTGCCGCCGCTGCCGTTAATCAAATGGGTAAAGCGGGGTAAGGGATTCCATTTACCCAATACGCCGATCACCTGATATTCATTATTTTGCATACGTAAGCGCTTGCCAAGTGCGCTCTCTTTTCCGAACAGTTTTTCGCTTAAGGTCTGGCTCAATACAACGACTTTGGCTGCATTTTTTTCTTCTGCGGCAGTCCAACCCTGACCTTGCGAAAAAGGAACTTCAAACATAGCAAAATAGTCGGCGCTGACGGCAAGTCCCTGAATATCGGCAACACGTAAATCTGGTCTGGATGGCTCTAATGTCATTTGAACGCCATACACCGCCGCACGTCGCACGCCCTGATCCGCTTTTAAAAAATTGGTCACATCAGGATAAGATAATTGTGTTTCTTCAATCGGTGCGCCAGGGACATAGCCTTCCAGCGGAGAGCCGTCCATGACAGGCACAAACAGGCGATCGCTTTTTGAGGGGATAGGATCACTTGACATCATGTGTAAAATCGTCAGCGTAGACACGCTCGCTGCAACCCCGATTGCCAGCGTTAGCACCATCAAACTTGTTAATACCGGATTACGTCGCAGACTGCGGATACCTAGAAAAAAATAATATTGAATCATGGCATTTCCTAGGCAGCGATTGAGTTACTGGCGAACTCTGATTCAGTCTGATACAGCGATGGCGATTGACGTACCAGGTCAGATACCTGGCCATCAATAATATGCACATTGCGCTGCGCTCTGACAGCCAGTTCCGGATCATGAGTCACCATCAGTATGGTTGTACCGCGTGCGTTAATTTCTTCCAGCAACTCCATCACACTGCGTGCCATATGGGTATCCAGATTACCGGTCGGTTCATCGGCTAACAGTAATTTGGGGTAGCCAGCCAGAGCACGGGCAATTGCAACCCGTTGTTGCTGACCACCAGAAAGCTCAGCTGGATAATGTTTCATACGGGAGGCCAGACCAACTTGTGTGAGCGCCTCTTCAATCCGGCGCTTACGTTCAGCCGCATTAAAACCACGGTAACGCAGTGGGACATCGACGTTATCAAACAAACTTAGATCAGGGATCAAATTAAAGCCTTGAAAGATAAATCCTAACTTCTCATTCCGTAAGCGCGAACGGTCATTGTCATTCATGCCCTTAACATTGACTCCATCCAGAAAATAATCGCCGTCGGAGAATTCTTCCAGCAAGCCTGCGATGTTCAAAAACGTCGTTTTACCGGAGCCAGACGGACCAGTGACGGTCACAAATTCGCCCTCTTTGACATGGATTTCAAAACCACGCAACGCATGTGTTTCTATCATGTGGGTGCGATACACTTTGCTGAGATTATTCATGCGTAACATAGTTGTACTCTCGATGTAATTAACTAATGGTTGATATCTGATGACGACAGGCTAGGCTTAAAAATTGATGCTGATTTAATACTGAACTGATATTGATATTGAGCTGGTCATGAGTAGACAATCTAATTGTTGATCGTCACTCGTTGCGCATTTTGGAAAGTGTCGGTTCCGGCGATAACGACCTTATCACCTGTTTTTAACCCTTCTAAAATCTCCACTGAGGTAACACTGGTTGCGCCTATTTTGATCGGCTTCCGCGTAGCGACACCGGCTTCGACAACGTAGGCAAAGCGACCGCCCTCACTCTCGACAAAAGGGCCACGGGGGACGATTAAGACATCCGGTTTTTCCTCAATTAATAAGCGGGCAGAGACGCGCTGGCTTTGTCGCAATCCTGCGGGCTGCTGACCGTTAAAACGTACCCGGGCAAGCACCTGGTTTTTGACGACCTCAGGGGATAATGCAGATAACTTACCAATCGCATTGATGCCGTTGATCGTGATCTCTACATTCATACCAAGACCTAAATCGGCGACATAGGTTTCTGGAATTTCCAATTCAACTTCCAGCTGTGATAGGTCGACTAAAGTCATCAGCGGCGTATTCGCAGCGACTACACTACGATTCGCCACAGACAAAGTACCAACGATGCCATCAACCGGCGCACGCAGTCTAAGATCGTCAACACGACGTTGTGCGTTATCACGCACTAAGCGCTGTTGCAGTAATTGGCTGTTCTTGGTTTTCAGCACCAGATCAACATCCTCATTTTCTAGACCTGTCGCCTGCTCTGCATGTTTGGCGCGGATTTGTGCGGATTTCATCGCATCTTGGGCTTTTAAAAAATCGATCTTTGCTACGACACCCAATTGCCCCGCATTCTCAATCCGTTGATAAGTGCGCTCAGCCGAGACCCGATCAATCTCGGCCTGATCGGCATCCCGTCTGGCTAATAATTTTTGCTTACGCGCGAGGATGTGCTGACGAGCGACTTCAGCCTCTAACTGTTCATAATTGGCCTGTTCACGTTTAAGCTCATTGCTGAGGTCTGGTGAGTCTAGCTCTGCAACGATGTCACCCTTACTGACTTTGTCGCCAGCTTTGACTTTCAAAGTCACGGTACTAGGCGCGGTGGCATATAAAGTGGGGCTGTTCGCAGCAACCATACGGCCATTGACAGCAGCATCTCGGACCAGTTTGCCGCGTGTTACGGTCGCAATACTCAAGCGTGACGCACTGACCGATAGTGCGCTACCAGTCCATGCACTGAGTAAGACGATAGTCGCAATCACGATCACGGCTACGATTACCAGAATCAGGTAAATTTTTTTACTACGCCAGACTGGTGTAGCGGCAATGACAGAATCTTGAGCAGAAGTATCGCGGATCATTTTTAATTTTTTTTGATGTGTATGTGTGAACACTGATGTGCAAAAGCTGATGTGTAGTCGCTGTGTTGCAGTATTCGTGCCAGAGCTAAGTCGTTGATTTATTGAGCATTAGCGTTTTCCGATTGGCTGAATGTAGTGTCCGCAGACTGTCCGCGAACAAATGAGCGGACACTTTTTGAAAACCGCCGGACACGGCAAATCGGGTGTCATCACCCAAACTAAAAAACGGCCCTATGTGCTCAGATTCAGCACAAATATAGGTCGCTGACATCAGTCTTGAGAAAACATAGCAGGCTGCGCCTTCTACTTCAGCACAGACTTGCGACGTCAATTCACCGCCGTCACACCACTGGAGAGATGCGCTGACATGCAGTAAACGACAAGGGTATAAAGAAGAGAGCCGGTCGATTTTGCCATTGCCGAGTAAGAAAAAGCTCATCAATAAAGACAAGACAAACCCCAGCAAAATGGTTGCTGTTAATTCTAAAATTCGCTGTAAACCCATTACCGGGCGCGAGGTCGAATCGGGATTCATGGTGTACTCCTTGGAAAGAATAATGTTCTTTCAGCACGAAATATGCCAAGTACCAAAATTTCGATAAGCCTATGATTTATATGCTATTTTTTTGAATCACTGCCGTATTAACAAAGTGTACGGACAGCGCGTGGTCAGTGACCGCTTAGGGCAAAGCAAGTTATATAGAGTTTTTTAGCAATGAGATTTGGAATGTCCCAAAGCCTGAATGATCGGACAGCTTGCAGCACCTGCACTCACCTCACACTGATGAATTAAGTCCGACAGCATATGTTCCATTTTTTGCAAATCCGCTAGTTTGGCGCGTACTTGCAATAATCTCTCGTTAGCAACTTCACGTATCGCTACCCTGTCATCACCATCTTCTAGTAATAATAAATGGCTGATTTCATCCAGAGTAAAACCTAATTCCTGCGCTCGTTTGATAAAACGGATGCGGTCCACCAAGGCCACGGGGTAGGCACGAAAACCACCTGTACCGTCACTATGTGGGACAGGCAACAGTTGGCGACGCTGGTAATAGCGTATGGTCTCTACTCCCACACCCGCGGCGCGTGCCAAACGTCCGATAGTGTAAAAGCTAGCTGAAGTATTTTCCATAAAGTGCTTGACTACGTAGTTGGGTACGGTGTCTATGATAGATTGAAACAGATATGGCTTACGAAAAATCGCCCCAATTAAGTTGCAAAAGATAAGTTGCGAAAGATGAGTTGATATAGCGCGGAGTATTTATGATGAATCAAACCCAAAATGAATCAGATGATCTGCATGGCGGATCATGTTGCGGTGGAACAGGAAGTTCCATCACTCCGGCTCCTGTGCCGCCCTTGGATAGTCACGAAGAGAAAAAATATCTCGATCCGGTTTGCGGCATGCAAGTTACTAAAAATCCAGAGAAAATGGCGCGCTACCAAGGTGTCAGTCACTATTTTTGTAGCGCATCTTGCGTCGATAAATTTAATGCAAACCCGGGTGCTTTTGTCAAAACTAAAAAGTTGATTGGCGAATCTGTGTTGTCTGCAACTTCTGCTAACGCTACTGCATCCCCGGCCTCACCCCCTCCGCAGTCTTTGACTGAGCCAAACTTAAACGATACTTGCTGCGACAATAGCAAGAATGGTGACAATGCAAGCAACTCTCAGTTGATTCAACACACCGATCCCGTATGCAATATGCGCGTGTCTGACAACAGCGCTCATCAATTTACATATCAACAAAAAATCTATTATTTTTGCTGTGCCGGGTGCCTGAATAAATTTAGCAAAGATCCGCAAGCTTATCTCAATCCGCCCCCAAAAGTGGCAACTAAACCCATTGCTAAAGACGCGATTTATACCTGTCCTATGCACTTAGAAATCCAGCAAATAGGCCCTGGTACTTGCCCAAAATGTGGCATGGCATTAGAGCCGATGGAAGCCAGTGCGGAAGAAGATACGACAGAGCTGGATGATATGACACGTCGGTTTAGATTTAGTGTTTTGCTTAGCGTGCCTTTATTATTAATCAGCATGGGCGACATGCTGCCAGCGCTACAACTGCACCAAAGACTAGCAATGAGCTTATGGTCGACTTCGTTTAGCTGGCTGCAATTTGCGCTCGCCACGCCAGTTGTTTTGTGGGCGGGATGGCCATTTTTTGAACGATCAATCGCCTCGTTTAAATCGCATCATTTAAATATGTTTAGCCTGATTGGCGTGGGTACTGCAACGGCATATTTATTTAGTCTGGTCGCTTTATTGGTACCGCAATGGTTGCCAGAAGCGTTCTTAATGAATGGAATGGCGCCTTTATATTTTGAGGCGGCGGCAGTAATTATTACCTTAGTATTATTGGGCCAAGTATTGGAATTACGTGCGCGTTCACGCACCAATGCCGCACTCAAATCCTTATTGGCACTAACACCAAGCAGTGTTTTTCGACTAGATGCGCAGGGCAAAGAAACCGAGATCGCACTAGACCAGGTACAACTGAAAGATGTCTTAAGGGTCAAACCTGGCGCGCATATTCCGGTCGACGGCGTGGTACTGGAAGGTCGTTCAAATGTAGATGAATCAATGATCACAGGCGAGCCTTTGCATATCACTAAGCAAGCCAAAGATTATGTCAGCGCTGGCACCATCAATCAGCAAGGCAGCTTTAGCATGCGCGCCGAGCGCATTGGTAGCGACACCTTACTAGCAAAAATTATTCAATTGGTGAATGACGCCGGACGATCACGTGCGCCTATCCAAAGTCTGGCGGATAAAGTCTCTGGCTGGTTTGTACCAGCGGTGATGGGAATTGCCATCTTGGCGTTTGCCGTCTGGGCGATAATCGGCCCTACACCAGGCTTAGCTAATGGGTTAATGGCGGCGGTGTCGGTATTGATTATTGCCTGCCCTTGTGCGCTAGGTCTAGCAACGCCCATTTCTATTACGGTGGGTATTGGCCGTGGCGCAACTGAAGGTATCCTGATCAAAAATGCAGAAGCCTTAGAGCTAATGGAAAAAATTGATACGCTTGTCATCGATAAGACCGGCACTCTGACCGAAGGCAAACCTGCCTTGCAACAGATTATTTGCGGTAGCGGATTTACAGAAAAAACCATACTCCAAATTAGCAGCGCATTAGAACAACAAAGTGAACATCCGCTGGCACATGCCATCCTAACTTACAGCGAACAGCATCACATCACGCCGGAAAAAATCGACAACTTTACAGCGATCAGCGGTAAAGGCGTTAGCGCCGAATGGAATGGCAAAATAATCCTGTTCGGGAACCGGCAGTTAATGCAAGATCATCAAATCCAGCTCCAGGAGTTGGACAAACGCGTCACAGAATTACAAAGCCTTGGACATACCGTCATGCTGCTAGCGGTTGATGGCAATCTGGCCGGTATTATTAGCGTGGCAGACAGCATCAAAGCGACAAGCCTGCAAGCAATACAACAATTACAGGCGAGCGGTTTGCGTATCATTGTCTTGAGTGGTGACAATGCCTTAACCACTAAAGCAGTCGCAACTCAGCTCGGACTAAATGAGGTCCATGCAGATGTACTGCCAGAAGATAAATATCGTTTTGTACAACAACTGCAAGCCCAAGGACGCATCGTTGCCATGGCGGGTGATGGCATCAACGACGCGCCTGCACTGGCTCAAGCGAATGTTGGTATTGCGATGGGTGGTGGCACAAACAACAGCAACAGTGGCGGCACCGACATCGCCATGAACAGCGCCCACGTGGTATTGGTTAAAGGTGATTTGCGCGGCATTCTTAAAGCACGTACGCTCAGCCAGCATACGATGAAAAATATCCGCCAAAATTTATTCTTCGCATTTGCCTATAACTTTATTGGCGTACCACTGGCAGCGGGCGCGCTCTACCCTTGGTTTGGCATTCTGCTCAGCCCGATGATTGCGAGTGCAGCGATGAGTCTGAGTTCTGTTTCTGTGATCGCGAACGCTTTACGATTGCGCCACAGCAAGCTGTAATTTACGCTATGTGACTATTAGTGGGTGCAAGTCCTAATAATATTAAAGATGTAAAATACCGCTCCCAACTAATCCCCATTGCCGGAGTAATTCCAACATCAACCGGAATACTTAGTTCGTCACTAAGTTCATTTTAATAAGATTGCTGTTCATGCCACGATTTGTTTTTTCCACCAAAAATTATTTCTCAGATAATTTTGTTTCACGCTCTATTTCACTCGTCCTGATTGCCAGTGCAGCAACTAGTCTCAATGCGAGTAATGCAATTGCTAACGAAACTAGCACTGCAGAGACTTCTGTAAAAACAAAAACTGCAACATCAAAATCGCTCAAAACATCAAACGTCACATCGGTCACCGTATTTGCGGCTGGCGACATCGCCGATTGCAGAAAAAAAGCAGTAGCTGACACCATGGCGGCCAAAACTGCCAACATCATCGAAGCGGGCTTAGCCGCAGATAGCAAAGCCATTGCAATTACGTTGGGTGACAATACTTATCCAGTCGGCAATCCAGAAGAATTTACTAAGTGCTACGAGCCTACTTGGGGCAGATTTAAAGCACGCACCCTCCCCTCTCCAGGCAATCATGATTACGACATGCCAGCAGCACAAGGCTACTACAACTATTTTGGTGAACTTGCCGGCCCTGAAAAACGCGGCTATTACAGCAGCAAAGTTGGTCAGTGGCAGATCATTTCGCTCAATAGCAATATTGAAGGCCCACAAATGCAAGCACAATTGCATTGGCTAAAAGATGAACTCAGTAATAAACATCAAACTCGTTGCACGCTCGCCTTTTGGCATCACCCTGCATTCAGCTCTGGTGGACATGGCAATAATGCAGTCATGCAGGCCGTATGGAAATTATTGGCAGAAGCAAAAGCAGACATCGTCCTTGCAGGCCATGACCATGACTACGAGCGCTTTGCACCGTTGAATGCAGATGGATTAATCGATCAAAAAAACGGCATACGTAGTTTTGTAGTCGGCACCGGCGGAGCAAAATTGACGCCGATGTTCTTCCCAAAAGTGATCACAGAAGCGCGTGACAATTCGACCGCAGGCGTACTCAAACTAACGCTCCACGACAAAAATTATGAGTGGGAATTTATCCCTGTAGATGGCAGCGGCTTTACCGACAAAGGTGCTGGAGTCTGTCACTAAATAGCTATTAATATACTCTTAATACTTACGCAAAACTGACCTACATTGTGGATTAACGCATTTTCCCAATCCGGTTCTTGGTATATGTCATCGCTGATACCGCCTATATCGAAATTAAATCGGTAATCGGCCAAATACTTACTATACTCAAGCACGGCTCGAAACTTTCTACGGTTATTTCAATGTTGAAATGACCGTTTTCGTGCGCCTGCCAACCGGACACAGGAGTCGTAATGCATATTGAAGAAACCCTCAAGCTCGATTTTAAAGACGTATTGATCCGTCCTAAACGCTCTACCCTCACCTCCCGCTCGCAAGTCGAATTACAGCGCGAATTTATCTTTCATCATTCGCAAAAAAAATACCAAGGCATCCCCATCATCGCCGCCAACATGGATTCCACCGGCACCTTAGAAATGGCGAACGCGCTCGGTCAGCATCAGCTTTCTGTCGCTTTGCACAAGCATTACGATGAAGATATCTTGGTCAACTATTTCACGGGTTTGGAGAAAAAATCAACCGCGTTTTATTCGATGGGAATTACGCAATCTGATTTTGAAAAATTCACGGCGGTCATGACGCGTGCCAAGAATGCGATCGAATATGTTTGTATCGACGTTGCCAATGGCTACACGGAAGGCTTTATCCACTTCGTTAAAAAAGTACGGGATGCCTATCCTCATATCACCATCATGGCGGGTAACGTCGTGACTGGCGACATTACTGAAGAATTGATACTTGCTGGCGCGGATATCGTTAAAGTCGGCATAGGCCCAGGCTCGGTTTGCACCACGCGCAAGATGACGGGCGTAGGTTACCCGCAACTGTCTGCTGTGATTGAATGCGCAGATGCAGCACATGGTTTGGGCGGACAAATTTGTGCTGACGGAGGTTGCGTTGTACCAGGCGATCTGGCGAAAGCATTTGGTGCCGGGGCAGATTTTATTATGCTGGGCGGCATGCTGGCAGGGCATGATGAATGTGCCGGCGATCTGGTGGAGCGCGATGGTCAGCAATACAAACGTTTCTACGGTATGAGCAGCAAAGCTGCCATGGATAAATATGCCGGCGGCGTTGCCAAATACCGCGCGTCGGAAGGTAAAGAAGTGCTGATCCCGTATCGTGGTCCGGTTGATGCCAGCTTGTTGGATATTCTTGGCGGTGTGCGTTCAGCCTGTACTTATGTCGGCGCGCATAAGCTTAAGGAGCTGACCAAACGCACGACCTTTATCCGTGTGACGCAGCAATTGAATGAGGTGTTTGGTAAGTCGTAACGCAATTTCTGCCAAATGGCAGATTGAGCAGATGGCGCAGACGGATAGTCGCTTTCGTTTGCAAAGGGCACAAACACTGGTTTGTGCCTTCCTCCGATCTCAAATTTGTGATCGAAATCCCTACATGGTCAGGCGACTAGCGGGAGAGACAAAGTGGAAAATCATGCGGAGAATTACGTAGAATTCGATGCCAGAAATCTCCTCACGCAGCGCGGGAAGAAATAAATACTCCCACCATGTATATTTTTAGTGTCCATATATTCCTTGGACACTTGGTCAATTTTTAATAAAAATAAGGGGAGTATATTAAATATACCTACAAAATTCACGCTGGAGAAATTCTAAAAAATCCACATCCAATGTGATGATTTCTTAAGCTACTCCAGCCAATTTGCGCAGTACATGCGCCACTGCCATCAAACCAAACGACGCAGTCACGACGATAGATGACCCAAAGCCAGCGCAGTTTAATCCGGTCACTCTAGCAACTCCAGTAACAGCAGCGACACTGTTCGTGCCCGGATTGCCAACTAACGTATTCCCGACCTCGCACACTTCCGCCGTCTCGGGCATGGTCAATGCCTCCATCGAGAACACCGCATCAATCCCAAATTTACTTTTTGCTCCGAGTGGAAAACCGTGATTTTGGCGCAGCCGTTTTCGCACCAATGCCAGCAAAGGTTCTTGCTCGGTGCGGGACAAATCCCGTATTTCAATTTTGCCCGGATCAGTCTGCCCGCCCGCTGCACCAATCGTGATCAGCGGTACAGCATGCTCGCGGCAATAAGCGATCAGTGCAGTTTTTGCTTTGACGTTATCAATCGCATCGATCACATAGTCAAACTGATGGGCGCCTATCATCTGCGTCAAATTATCGGGCGCGATAAAATCTTCGATCTCATGGACAGTACAAAATGGATTGATTTGTGCAATCCGCTCCGCCAGCGCGGTGACTTTGGCTTTACCAATGGTCTCGCTGGTGGCTTGTATTTGCCGATTAATATTGGACTCGGCCACATTGTCCAGATCGATCATCGTGATCTGACCGATCGCACTGCGCGCCAGAGCTTCTACCGCCCAGGAACCCACACCACCGACACCGATTACACAAATATGCGCTTGTTTAAAGCGCTCTAGTCCCGCGCTGCCATATAGGCGGGCGATACCGCCAAAACGACGTTCAAAATCAACTTCTAACTGTTCTTGCATGGGGATTTACTCAAAATAGATATCTCGCCATTTTACAAGATGCTTTAGAACAATCCGGTTTGTTTGATACAGCGCAAGCGACTTGGCGCTAAATAGAGGATAATTTTTTACCGATGATGTTCTGCTTAGCATCCATATTATTCAAGGAATCAACATGTCTATCGCTCATTTACGTAAAGATTATCAGCACGCCAGTTTGTCCAAATCAGAAGTCGCCAGCGACCCGGTTCAGCAATTTTCAGTCTGGTTTGATCAGGCATTAAAAGCCGATGTGATAGAACCGAACGCGATGAGTCTGGCAACCGTCAATGCGCAGGGTCGACCTTCCTCCCGTATTGTTTTGATTAAAGAGTTTGATCAACGTGGCTTTTGCTGGTTTACCAATTATGCGAGCAAGAAAGGACATGATCTGGATGTGAATCCTTATGCAGCTTTACTCTTCCATTGGGTCGTCCTAGAACGACAGGTCAGAATAGAGGGTAGAGTAGAAAAGATGTCAGCGGAAGAAAGTGATCGCTATTTTCATAGCCGCCCTTTGGGAAGTCGCCACGGCGCGATTGCGTCACAACAAAGCGCAGAAGTAGACAGCCGTAAGCTGTTAGAAACCCGCATGGCAGAAGTAGTAGAGCAAGCTGGCGAACATCCGGCGCGCCCCGAGCATTGGGGCGGTTATCGCTTGCAGCCGGAGCGGCTAGAATTCTGGCAAGGTCGCAGCTCACGTCTGCATGATCGGATTGTGTACACCAAACATGCCGATGGAACATGGGCGATCAGCCGTCTGCAACCTTGAGTGTTCGCTGAGTCCAATTTGACACCAGCCTAAAAGCCAACGATGAAACCGCTCGTCAGCTAGCTGAAGTTAGCTTAAGTTAAATTAAGCAACGCAGGCAGCTAATTTACCTGTGAAAAACTTACGTGCTGTATCAACTTTGGGCGCGACGACCATGGTGCAATAGCGCTGGTGTTTATTTAATTTAAAATAATTCTGGTGATACTCTTCAGCGGGATAAAAAGCGGGGGCGATGGCGACTTCGGTAAGAATGGGTGCATCCCAGTTAGCCTCTGCTTTTTTTACTGCGGCAAGCGCCGTCTTCATTTGTTGTGCTGACTCACAATAAATGACCGAGCGGTATTGCGAACCAACATCGCTGCCTTGGCGGTTCAGGGTGGTAGGGTCATGGGTAGCAAAAAATATTTCTAGCAGTGCATCGTAGCTAACGATCTTAGTATCAAAAGTCAGTCGTACTACTTCGGCATGTCCGGTATCGCCTTCACAAATATCTTCATATGTCGGGAAGTCAACATGCCCGCCAGCATAACCAGGCTCAACATTCTTAATCCCACGAATTTGCTGAAATACGGCTTCGGTACACCAAAAGCAGCCGCCGCCCAAAATGATCGTTTCTAATCCCATGTTGTTTCCCCTTGAGTTCTCTACACTCGTTACAGATACTGACTGACTCTGTTTCTTACGAAATGATCGCTATCTAAGCGACGGAATGGATTATCAAGTCAACAAAGTAAGTGATCAATACATAAACAAAGAGTTGCGGCTGGGGTCGCTTGGTGTATCATTTTTTAATACTCTTTTACATTTCACAAAATACCATGCTCAAAGCCAGCCTTTTAATTGACTCCTTAAAACGCGAACTTAAGGCCAGAAGTATCACTTATGCCGATCTGGCATCCCGGATAGATATGTCGGAAGCCAGCGTCAAGCGAATGTTTGCCCAAAAGAACTTTACGCTGCAACGGTTGGATGAAATCCTGCAAGCGACCGAGATCAGCCTGCGCGATCTGGCCCTGGCATCAAATGAAGAACCCTTAATCTCAGAACTGACCTTCGATCAGGAAAAAGAAATCATCAGCGATCCAAAAAAATTTATCGTCGCGGTATCGGCGCTGAATTTGCTGACGGTAGAGCAAATGACACGCATCTATGACATGTCAGAAATTGAAGTTGTAAAACATTTGTTGCGTCTAGATAAAATTGGATTTCTAGAATTGCTGCCAAATAACCGAGTCAAGTTACTGGTTGCACGTACTTTCCGCTGGATACCGAATGGCCCTATCCAAAGTAATTTCCGCGATCAAGCTTATGCGGAATATCTGGAATCAAATTTTGATGGCGAGCATGAAATCATGCGCCTTGTAAACGTGATGCTCTCCAAACAATCGGTCGCTGCGCTGCTCAATCGCTTGAAACAAGTCGCCCGTGAATTCTCAGAGCAGCATCAGGAAGATGCCAAATTACCCTTTGAAGAAAAGCATCGCATCAGTTTTATGCTGGCTGCACGACCTTGGCTGCCAAAACAATTTAAGTCTCTGGTCAGAAAAGACTATATCGAGCAGCATGAGCAAAAGAAAAATAAAAAATCCCGCTAGCATCTGAACGCACAGCTACTCTGTGGCGAAAAAAAACCTCATGCAGAACATGAGGCTAAGGACACTACCGGTAATAGTGAAGTGTGAATACTAGGGTTTGTCGAGCTTATTCAATAAACTTAACCTACAAGCTTGCTAGAAAAAAGCTTGCGCGCCTTCGCCACTTTAGGCGCTACCACAAACGAGCAATAGCCTTGCTCGGGGTGCTGCTTAAAGTAATTCTGGTGATAAGCCTCCGCCAGGTAAAACGTCGGCGCGGCAGTCAACTCAGTGACGATAGGATCGTCCCAAACGGCTTTCATCCCTTTAATAACGTCCTGTGCAATGACTTTTTGCTCATCGTCATGGAAGTAAATCACTGAGCGATATTGGGTACCTGCATCATTACCCTGACGGTTTAACGTCGTCGGATCATGAATCGTGAAAAAAATCTCCAGCAACTCACGATAACTGATGACCGCAGGATCAAAACTCAACCTCACAACTTCTGCATGGCCGGTGTGTCCGGTACAAATTTGCTCGTAAGTCGGATTGGGATTGGCGCCGCCGCTATAGCCAGATTCCACCTTTAACACGCCGCGGATTTGCTGGAATACGGCCTCGGTACACCAAAAACAGCCGCCACCCAAAGTAGCGACGCTGGTTGCCGGCGATGAATATAAAGTCATAATTTTTCCTTTTTGATGTCGAGTTTGCAGTCGGTTTGCGATGAATTTGCAATGAGCTTGCGATATTGATGATTGGTCGGACGACGGACTATTTTCTTACATTTCATTGCAAGCTGCATTCAAGCCGGATTTTCCGGTGGAACAATGCGTTTTTTACGGCACTAAGCTGCAATTTATATTGCCCGATTGGTCTGATAAGCAAGTGGCTGATGGTGAGAAAATTTGATCTGCGATGATTAAGAGGTTTTTTAAAATTCAAGTAAAAACTACTTTTTTTGGGAGTATGTAGTCAAATACCACTTATTCTCCAATTAATACCTTGACAATAAAATATACTACCAACCAGTATATATCCATGATATTTCCATAAAATTCTCGAATCCCGGCAAAGAGCTAGGCTCTTTCGGATAACGATACTATTCAATACATAACTTCTTAACAATACTAAATTGTCACGCGAGAAGGTAAAATGCGGCATGCAAAATTTTACCCCCGATACAAATAAAGCAACTGAACAGATTAGCGAAGATGACGACGCGCTTCAGTCGTTTTTTCGGCCGGGCATCAGCCCCGATGACGTATCCCCTATTTTCCCTTTGCGACGTGCACAGCCGCTGCTACAGGCTTTTACCGCCTTATTCCATGGCGGCTTTAACAATGTCATGTTGCGTTTGCTGGTCTTGCGCGAACTCGCTGCCGATGTCGACACCCCGTCGCTGTCGCGTGCCGATATCAATGCCAAGCTGGGCTATATTGACCCTGACCGCTTAGAAACCATCCTCACGCGTTTGCGCTCACATGGCCTGTTGGCCTGGGATGCAGCTCAGTCGGTGTATAGAATCACACCAACCGCTCGTAATGTACTGGCGGCCTTGTCGTCCTTATTGCAGGCGGAACATCAGGCTGAGCAACAAGGTGACGAGGCCGAGATGAGCTACGTGCTCACCCAAGTTGCGGGCGCACAAGCGGTCGGTGGCGTGTCGGTTGAACAGTTGCATCATCTGCTGGGTCGCCTGATCGAACTGACGGAAGAATTTTCTGATGCGATTGCATCAGGCTCAGAATTCCAGCTACGTACCGCGCAGCAGAAATGGCATACCGCATGCGATTGGGTAGAAAAAGGATCGCAGATCATTCATGCGATCACCAATGACAGCCGGGCCGACTCGGCAACGCACAGAGCGGCGCAAGCGATCGGGCGTGCCCAGAGTGCGCTGCTAAATATGCAAGGTATGTTTTCACGTGCGCTCAACCAGATCGAACGTCAGCGCGTGCACCTCGGACAATCTGGTTTGTCCACTACCGATATTAAAACCTGGTTGTTGCAATACCCTGATCTGGCCTCGCTGGCGGATGATGCCCTGGCATACCCGATGACGCCGCTGTTTATTACGCCATCAGAAATGATCGACGTCGCAGAGAGCGAATTACTGACCAATCGCCTGTCCGCAGTTGCTAACATTTTGCCCACTGGCGAAAATGCGCCAGAGATCGCCAATGAAGCCAGCGATGCGCTGCTGGAACTTGATCATTGGCTGGATCGTTTAGACCGTTTAAGCCAAATAAGCCAACTAAGCAATACCGAACACCAGCAAACTGTTAAACCTGTGCCGCTACAGGATTTATTACTGCCGTCGAGTTTTGCCATCGCCTCGTATCGTGCATCGCTATTACCGCTGCTGGGTGATGTGAACGAATCTGCATTGCAAGGCGCAACCGCAGCTCTGGCGCGCCTACCACTGGAATTTAATTCCAAAGACAAAATGCAGCAGGTATCTGATCCGTATATTTCTGCAATGTCAGTCGCCAGCCTGACGGTATTAAGTCCGGTAAATCAATCCGCCAAAGTAGTCGTGTCGACTCCAGCATCGACTCCAGTTTCAATCCCAGTTCCAACCCAATCGAGTACGCAAGAATGACCGAAGATGCACAATTCCTGATCGCCCGCCTGCTCGCGCATCAAACCCTGCGCCGTGAAGACAAGCTCGTCAAGCGCGCCCTCTCAGACGAATTATTTCGCGCCGATGTTGATGCTCGACTGAAAGCCTGCGGTATGAAGTTTATCGACAACGTCTACGCCGATCACGTTACGCTGGCACTCACCCGTGATAGCGAATCCAAAGTATTCGGCACCAGAGAAACCTGGCAGAACAATAATTTTAGCCTGGCACGTGATGGTGTTGCGCTGCTAGTTGTCTTATGGTCGCTGATTATTTTGCCTAAGCGTGAACGGCAAGAAGCACACCAACTCGCCGAAGAAAATCAAAACGATATGTTCGGTAAAGATAAGCCCATGCCACGCGCAGAAGATACCTCCATCGGTATTTCTTACCGTGCACTACTGGCTGATTTTGGCGAGAAGCTCGGTAAAAAAACCCGCATGGATATGAATCTCGGCCAGCTTGTACGTTATGGTTTTGTGGAGCGTAAAGCCGACCTGATTGTCGAAGGACCTTTGCTTGATCTGATGATGGATACCGACACTTTAAAAGACCGCATCATCAATGGCGCGCTGTCGGACATCTTCAAAATTCCAGTACGCACACCTGCGCTGATTGAACCCATCGCGCCAATCAGTGCAGCTAATGGCATAGACCTTGACGAACCGGTCATCGATAACAATACCTCCGTAGAAGAATAAGCCACATGTTCCATATCAAATCACTAGAACTGGTCCATTGGGACTACTGGCAACGTATCAAGAATATTCCGCTCGACGCCAAAATCATCACGATTGCAGGACAAAATGGCTCTGGCAAAACCACACTGCTGGATGCATTGCGCACCCTGTTCGGGCTCGAATGTTCAATGGGGCGCTCGTACAAACATTACGCCCGTCACTCTGGCCAGCAAACTGCCTGGATACGCGCGGTAGTGGATAACAGCGCGGTAGGACCGCAGATTTCTAATCGTCCTTTCCGCATGTCTGGCCTGTACGAGGATGAGGTCACGCTGTTTTGCCAGATCCAAAAAAATGGCGGCGACTGGAAGCGTCAATACCTGATGCGCAGCGGCAAAGTCGAGATCGAAGATATTCAGGAGGCCAATGATTGGCTGGGCGTAGAAAGCTACAGGAAACGCCTGTCCCATGCGGGCTTATCGACCGCCATGGGCAAAGTTCTCGCGCTGGAACAAGGCGAGACAGATAAGCTCTGTGAGTACGCACCACGTCAATTGCTCGATCTGGTGTTTCAGGTATTTGGTGACAAAGAAGTACTGGACGCCTACGACGACGCCAAGCGCCATCAGCGAGATACTGAAACAGAATTACAGCGCTTTGAGACCGAACTCGAAGGCGCAAAAACCAATCTGGAAGGTCTGCGTCTGCGCGTCGCCAATTATCATCAGTGGGAGAGTCTGAATAAAGAAAAGCGTGATTTGCAGGAAGAGATTTTGCCAACGCTGCAATATCACGAGGCCTTGCAACAGGCGTCTGCTACCAGTCAAAGTCTGCGTAACGGAAAACGTCTGTTAAAAACGCAAGAAGACGGTTTGTCCGAGCGCCGTGGCAACCTGGCAATGCAAGCACAAAGCCGCAGCGAAGCGCAGCAACACGAGGCGGCATTAGAAGCAGAAGAGTCACAGCTACGCGAAAAACTACAACACATCAACGCTAAGCTGAAGCCGCAAGAAAGTCTGCTTGAACAAAAAGCGCGCTTGCAAAAACTTGCGGCAGAGGCAGATGCCGACGTCGCTAACGTTGCGGACGATTTGGAGAAAAAAGAAGCCGAACTATCACGCAATAAACAAGAGCGCGACACGCTGTCCAACCGCATCGCAGCCGAACTGGAAACCATCGCGGCCTTGCAAGGCAAAGCTACCCTGCCCGATCCTGAGAACGTACGCAATATGCGCCGTGCTTTGAACGATGCAGGCATTTCACACAGTATGCTGCCGGAGATCGTCGAAGTGACTGATCCCAAATGGCAAGGCGCGGTCGAAGGTGTCTTGCGCGGTTACACCTCGGTCATTTTGCTGGACAAAGCCAGTGATGCCAGCGCAGCCTATCGCGTCGGTGAGAAGCAACGCTATGGTCACTTCATCGTGCCAGAGCGTATCCACGCACCGGTGGTCAAAGATAAAAGTCTGCTATCGGTAGTCAACTTCACCGCCGCTGCCCCTGCCTGGTTGATCGAGCAATTGCAACGTATTGAAATGGTCGACTCTGTTGAGGTCGGCCTCAGTTTTTATAAATCACAATCTAAACTGCAAGAATGGATCACACCCGATGCCTATCATGGCGAACGTCGCGGTGGTCGCTCGCTCTTTGTTGAAGCCTCACGCTACCGTTTTGGTAGCGCCGGTCGCACACAAAGGCTGGAGGCATTGCAACGCTCTTTACCACGTCTGCAATCGCAAGAAGATCAGCTCACGATTACTATCAGCAAACTTGCTGGTGAAATCAGCGCCTTCAAAGCGCGCCTGGCCGGTGTCGACGCAGCAAAAGAACTGAGCGCCCGTCACGCTGAATTTGAAGAGGCTAGCCATCACATACAACCTCTCAGACAGCAAAGAATAGAAGTCGGTAGCCGCCTTGGTGAGATTTCGCCTTTGCTTAAATCAGCGACCGAACAACGTACCGTCGCTCATCTCAAATGGGAACAAGCTAAAGCCGCGATTGCCGACGCAGAATCCCAATTACGTAGTGCAGAAAAACGCTTGGCAGATGAACGTAAAGGACATTTTGAAACGCTCACCAGCATGCGCCAGACCTGGCATCAATTGCCCCTCAACTGGAAGCGCGCTAAGCACAGACAACAGCTAGTCGCAGAGCATGAAAATGTCCACCAGATTGAATTACGCTTGCGTAGTCTGGGTAATAATCTGGCGCGTGCAGACTGGGAGATCGACTCCACAGTAGTGGATCAGTTTGTCCGGCTCAACGCATTGCTGCAAGGTCGCCAGGCAGAAACTGATGAGCGTCGCTACCAGAATAACCGCGCCTCAGAAGCCACCGTTAATGCCCGTGCCGCCTACATGGATAGGTTGCGGTTTACGATTAAGACTTATAGCAAGAACATCAAACAGTTAGGAGAGCTCGCAGGGATCGAAGTCCATACCGATCCGGTTAAATTGGAGAATGACGACATACAGTTATCTCAAGCTGGCCTGCATGTAAGATTTAAGTTCGACGGCAAAGGCCCGATCGGTATGAATGACGGCGAAGCGTCTGGTGGTCAGCAAGTGATGAAATCGCTGATCCTGCTAATCGGTTTGCTGAAATCAGAAGATGGTTCCGGCGGCTTTGTCTTCATTGATGAACCATTTGCCCATCTGGACATCCGCAATATTCAGTTAGTCGGTGAGTTTCTGAAAAACACCGATGCACAGTATCTGATGACTACCCCGCTGACACACAACACCGACGTCTACGACCCATCAGAATTGACGCTGATCACCAGCAAAAAGAAAAAAGACACTGAGTGGGCACAACCGATTTTTGTATTGCAACGCCGCGTAGAAAAATTGAAGGATGTCAGAGCTTAATAAAATTTGTGTCGACTCAAAAAAGTTTGCACCTGAGGATTTAGCTCTGTCGATTTGATGTGTTGAATAGTGTTGCTATGCTCTCATCCGATGGCAACACTATTTGAAAAATAGATGTTAACAAAACTTTATATTCATCTTTATCTGCAACCGAAAACGTCTGTTTCTGATTCATCTCAGTAACAATCAACTTGTCACCTGAGAGAGATTTTCGTCCTGTAGCGGTCGCAATTGAACAGACTGATTTTTGGGTAAAGTGAGAAAACTCAGAAGTTTGCTGATACTCACACATTGCCAAAAAATCTGTAATCGTACGTTCTATTATTTCAAATTGATATTCAGGTACCCAATCCTGATCTGGTACTTTTTTCTTTAGTGTAAATTTGCCATCAGTATCTGAAAAAATCTTGTAGCCCTCATAGCTCCCGTCTCTATTTTTTAGCTGCGGATTCTGGCTACAGGCATCAACACTATGAAGTAAGAGCGGCCTCCTGAAACAATCGCCAAAACCGACATCAGCCACCCAATGCTGACTATCGTACTCAACCATTAACAATAAATGATCAAACTCTGGTCCGTATTGCTTACCGTTGAATACTCTCGCTGACAATAAAGTACACTTAAAACCCAGCGCGCTTAATAAGAGAGAAAAAGCGTAGTTCAGCTCATAACAAAAACCACCTCGGCTATCCAATACTAGCTTTTGAAAAACATCCTCTGCGTCTAATGAAATTGTTTTACCTAGCGCTATATCAAGATTTTCAAATGGAATGGTCTGTAAATGTGCCAGATGTAGGGTGTCGAATAACTCTTTGGTCGCCTCAGGTAATTTGCCGTCTATGGGGCAAGGACACGCTAAGCGTTTTAGATAAGCACGTACTTTGGTTTCACTCAGTGCAGTCACGATGTTTACTCTACCTTTTCTTCTCATCTTTTAATTCTTGCTTATGCTTCTCTTGCCACTCACGTTCGCGGGCATCGATTACCGACTGTTCGTAATATTGCGCATCGGGTGAGCGACGGGCGATGTCTAGCTGCTGTAAGGCTGGCGCTAAGCTTCCCTCTAAAGCATAGCCTTCTGCCAGCGCAATATGTTGCAGCGCCTGTTTGCCTTGCTCTGCATAGACTTTGCCCAACAAATTTTGCACCTTAATATCTTGTCGATATAGCTGCGCCTGATCGCGTAAAAAACGTGCGGCATCTTCTTCTTTGTCCGCAGCCAGCAATGCATCAACATACTGATAGGCCAAACCACGCGATAAAGGGAATTGCTGCATCGCTGCCTCAGCCGCCTTGACTGCGGCGTCGGCTTGCTTGTTGGCGATTTTAATATCGATATCCAGGCTGACAAACATACTGGTTTTATTGAGCGCCGTTTTTTGCGTCAGCGATTGCTCTATCTGTTTGATCAAGCTAGCCAATAAGCTGGCGGCTTTAGAAAACTCTTTTTGTTTATAGGCGATAAAAGCGAGTCCATATTGTGCGGCTAGTTTTTCATCTTTTTGATCGGCTTTTAATTGCGTATCAAAAAAAGTAGCCGCATCAATATAACCTTGAGTCGTATCGTTTTGCAGCACTCTGACTCTGGCTTTGGTGAGCAAAAATTCTAAGCTGTCTAAATGCTGTTTATAACGCTGATCGACCATGCGTGACTGGATATCCGCCATGCGCTCGCTGGTGAGTGGATGGCTACGTAAAAAAGGGGGAGCATTGTCGTTGTAGTTGCGCGTTGCGACTTGCAAACGTCCAAAGAAAGAGACCATGCCACCGGTGTCAAAGCCAGCATCACGTAAGATCTGAAATCCAATACGGTCGGCCTCACGCTCGGCCTCACGGCTAAAGGTCAATTGACGCTGGAGTGCAACCCCCTGTCCGCCAACCACTAGCGCCATTGCCGCATCGGGACTGGACTTAGCGGCCAATGCCGCCAAAATAACCGATGCCAGAGGGATTAAGTAATCCAACCGCTGGCTGCCTATCATCCTGGCAATATGTCGCTGTGCTACGTGGCCAATTTCATGTCCCATAACAGAAGCTAATTCTGATTCTGTTTGCGAGGCTAAAATTAAGCCGGAATGGAATCCGATAAAACCACCCGGTAAAGCAAACGCGTTCAGAACCGGATCGCGTACGACAAAAAACTGAAAATCAAACATCGTCTCGCCACGGGCATCAGGGCGAGTTTCTAACATCAGATTACCTAGCTTATTGAGGTACTCTGCTACCGGTCCATCATCCATATAATCCGGATCACGGCGCACACTTTGCATAATTTGCTCGCCCAATTTACGCTCTAGCGAAGGAGATAAATCTTCCCTTTCGGTATCTCCTAAAGTGGGCAAATTTTGCGCAAAACTGGTATTTGATGAGCTGGATACCGAAAACAAACAGACGGCGGCCAAGATGGCGGCGTATAAGGTTTTAGGTCGGAATGATGGGCGTTTTAGTTTCACGATGCTATGATACTTTGCTAATCAATTAGTTCTTAAACTGTTTCAAAGAATGTCTATTTTCGACAGCGAGATTAATCTCTAATACTCATTGCTAATACTAAATTCATGACTTCAAACAACAACGACGGCCTGATGCCGTCCTTAGCTCCCGCATTAACTCCTTCATTAACTCATTTTGATGCGACTGGCCAAGCACATATGGTCGATGTCGCAGAAAAAAAGGACACCCACCGCATCGCCATTGCCAGCGGCACTATCCGCATGAAACCAGGGACACTTGCCATCATTGCTGAAGGCACAGCAAAAAAGGGAGATGTTCTCGGCATCGCACGCATCGCCGCCATCATGGCAGCTAAACGCACCGCTGATCTGATTCCGCTATGTCACCCGTTGGCGCTCACCAGAATCGCCGTGGATTTTAGCATTGACACTGATCAGTCCAGCATCCATTGCAATGCGCAAGTAGAAACTCTGGGTAAAACTGGGGTAGAGATGGAAGCGCTTACCGCAGTGCAAATCGGCTTGCTGACGATTTACGATATGTGCAAAGCAGTGGACCGCGGCATGGTGATGAGCGACATCCGCGTATTAGAAAAACACGGTGGCAAATCTGGTGACTGGGTAAGTCTGGTAGATGGCGCTGCCTGATCAAAAGATCAAGCTGGCAACCGGGTAGTTTGAGGTGAAATTGAATTGAAATTGGACAGCGATAACAAACAAACTAAGTGCGGAGATCAAGTACCAATTTTTCCTTTAAAACCAGTAAATAGTCGCTGAAATGTAAGCCAATTTCAATATACTCCCCATCATTTTTCATAAAATTGGCCTATTGCCCAGGTTATATATGGACAATTATAAATACTACCTACGAGTATTCAAATATCCTTATTGATTAAAAAGTAAGGAAGTCTAATCAACCAGTTAAAACGGACAGGCTAAATCGCCTGCCCCGGCCAAGAGTCTGCACTCAGCCACAAGCGATCTACAGACCATTCGCAAGTGACGGCAGCAATATCACTTGCCGAAAACGCTTCCTCAGTCCTGATATCCAAGCATCCTCCAAACTCATGTCCTGACCTAAGCATAACTTTGCAGTCACGGCATCAATTCGTACCCCTGTCATGTGTGTTGACTATATTGCACGTTCCAAAACAAGCGCTTGCCAGACTGGATTCATCATCGGTATTAGCCAACGGCGTGATAACCACTTTATTGACTTTACTGACACCTATGACTTCTCATCCTGTTTCTATCAAAAATCTGCGCAATACGCGTATTTATCTGGCATTGGCACATATTGGTTTCTGCGCCGCCTCGCTACAAACGACTATGGCTATCGCAGCTGAGAATACTGACAATAGCAACAATAGCGACAACGGCACAGCAGCTCAAGTGGCAATCAAGGCGACTGTTGCAAAGAAAAAATTGAGCGACAGCGTCAGCAGCGGTGCATTGGGACGCCGTTCGGAGCTGGACACCCCCTTCTCGACCAAAGCCGTGAGTAGTGATGAAATCGAAGATCGCCTGGCGACCAGTATCTCTGAAGTGTTTAAATATGATGCGTCAGTCACCGCGATCAGCCCGCCTATCAGCACACATCCGGCAACCATACAAATGCGCGGCTTACGGCTGGATGACCTGAACGGCTACAAAATCGACGGCTTGGCCAACATCAACCGCGGTACCGAAATGCCGCTGGAGATGTTTGAAAGCGTCGAGGCGCTGAAGGGTTTATCCGGCTTTATGTATGGCTTCGGTTCGCCAGGCGGGATTATTAATTATGTCAGCAAGCGTCCGACTACCGAGCACAGCTTTAGTGCAACCCTGGGTTACCAGCAAGGTGGTGCAATCAAGGAACAGTTTGATATCGGCGGTCGCGCTGGTGTGAACAACGAATTCGGCTATCGCTTCAACTTATTACACGAGGATGGCGGCGTGGCTGCAGAAAGCGGCTCTATCAATCGCACTGCAGGCAGCGCGAATGTGGACTGGCGCCTGACCAATGATCTGACCTTGTCATATGACACGATTTACCAGCGTCGCCGGACTGTTGGCGGCACTGATGTGGTCATTTCACCATTATTTGCTGTACCCTCACCGATAGATGGCGGAAGTCGCTTAAATAGTATCGGCGCGGCGAGCGATGTCGATTATTTAATATCGACAACTGCTCTGGATTATCGTCTGGCGCCAAACTGGACTGCCAACGCCTCTTACCGTCTGTCGGACTCCACCCGCGTCTACAAAAAAGATCAGTACTACATCACTAGCAACAGCGGCAATTACAGAGACCGAGTCACCTCAGAACTACATGGCTATCATTTTGATCAGGTGCAAGCCAGCATCAACGGCAAGTTTGATACGGGCTTCCTGCAACACGATATAGTCGCCGGAATCATGTCGCAAAACCTGGTATCGACATCATCGGCAGTCACTCCAAAAACCTATCTGGGCGTCGGCAATTTGTATTCCCCAACCATCCTTAACGTGGCCAGCGTCAACTACAGTGGCGGCAAGTACGAAGATGAGCATACCCGGCAAGAAGCAAGCTTCGCCAGCGATACCATCAAGTTCAGCGACGACTGGTCAGTACTGGCGGGTCTGCGCTATACACGATTTACTGACACCTCGTATAACACTAAGGGTATCTTTACTGCCTACTATCCAGTAAGTAAAAGTACGCCAACAATCGCGATCATGTATAAGCCAATGGCCAATACCACCATCTACGCTAGCTATGTTGAAGCGCTAGAGCAAGCAGCTAGCGCACCAACATCAGCAATCAACGCCAATCAAATCTTTTCGCCATTGCAAAGTAAGCAGACCGAAATCGGCATCAAAACCGAGCAAAAGGCATGGAATGCCAGCGCGTCTCTGTTTCGCATTGATCGCAACGCGCAGTACTCAAATGCCGGAAATATTTTTGTGACGGACGGGCAGAACCGCTATCAAGGTCTGGAATTTAATTCTGTGGTGCAAGCGGCCAAAAATCTATCGATAGAGGGCGGCATCATGCTACTGGACGCGACTCTGCAAAATGCGGCACCTGGCTATAGTGGTAAGCTCGCTGTAGGAGCCCCACGCCGCCAGGCCTCGCTTCAGATGACATGGCGTCCAGAGGCACTGCCCGGTCTGGCGCTGCATGCAGGAACCCAGTACTTGGGCGAACTGCCGATGGACGCGGCTAATGTTAATACCTTGCCAGCCTATGAGCTGTTCGATGCAGGTTTAAATTACCGCACACGGATTGGCAAACAATTTCTTAGCTTACGTGCGAATGTATCCAATATTGCCAATCGCAAATACTGGACTTACTATCAGGAGAACTATCTGAATGTCGGCGCACCACGGACAGTCAGCCTGAGTGCCCGCGTAGACTTTTAAGCCAATAATATGATCAGTAACTGTACTAAAGTAATCCTGTTATCCGCGCTTGCTCTCAACACGGCGAGCGCGCAGCAAGCGTATTACGGCACCAAAACGCCCTACCAACCGCAGCAAGCCATCTCTAGTTACGAGGCCGCACCGCAAGGCTATCAGCCAGTTTATACACAAATGCTGGCAAGGCATGGCTCACGGGGTTTGACTGGGATGAAGGTCGACCTCGCCTTATATAACCTATGGAAGTTAGCTGAAAAGGAGCACGCGCTGACATCACTGGGAGCAGAACTGGGGCCAGATATTCAGCGCATGATGCAAGCCAACGCCTTGCTGGGATACGGCGTTGCCGGCATCAGCAAGCCAGGCTACGGTAATGAAACCAGTTAGGTATCGCAGAACACACGCAATTGGCGCAACGTTTGCGCCAGCGCCTGCCAACGCTGTTCCAGAGCCTAGATTGTGCGACACAAGGCAAAGCGCCACGCCAAATTGTCGTGGTCACGTCCGGCAAAGACCGCACGGTGGATAGCGGTTATTTCTTTACGCAGTCTTTAATCGCGCAACAAGCGTGCCTCGCCTCCAGCCTGACCTATCCGGCTTCTCTTGCACCGCGTGCAGAACTGGATCATCGCAGCCGGCCAGCAGGTACAGACCGCTACTTACTTTACTTTCATAAACTGAGTCAAAAACAGGATCAGATCAGCGATCCAGCCGATCCGCTATTTCCGACCTTTCAAGCAAGTCAGTCTTATCAGACCTATCCGGATAGTAATGAGTTAAGTAAAGCAGAAGCCAGCATATTGGCGCAACCGCGTCTGGCCATCGCCGCACAGACGGTGCTGCAACGCTTATTCACACCCGCCTTTATTACGGGGCTGAACCAGAACCGCTATCGCGCGAGCAACGATGGCACGGTCACATATACCAGTGCTGATGGCAAATTTGTCAGCACGCTCAAAGGCGATGGCAATGAAGTAATCGCCTCGGCACTGGATGCCGCGCTGGCTTTGTATGACCTGTATGCCGCATCGGCCGATATGCCGGATGAAGCGCACACCAACTTCTCGCAATACATGCCCGCCGGGCAAGCCGCAATCTTTGCCTCTGTACAAGATGCACTTACCTTCTACAGTAAAGGTCCAGGCTTTGCCGAAGCGAACGGTGTTACCTGGCGCATGGCGCAAACACTACTCGATGACTTCTTCGATGAAGCCAAGCTCATCGCGGCAGGGAACTACGCACATGCAGCCAAACTAAGGTTTGCCCATGCCGAAACCATTATCCCGCTGGCATCCTTACTCGGTGTGCCGAGCATGGCGACACCACAGCCAAAAAATCTTGCTTACGATTATTCCAATAACTTATGGCGTGGTGAACAGGTCGCGCCGATGGCCGCGAATATTCAATGGGATCTGTACAAAAATGATGTTGGAAGAGTATTAGTCCGGATGCTGTACAACGAGAAGGAGACTGGTTTCAAACCATCTTGCGACAAAGCCCGGGTCGCCAAAGGCAGCTATTTTTATGATTACCAGCGACTGGCAGACTGCTATCAGCAATCAATAGCGAAGTGAAAAATTCTTAGTCACGGATAGGGACAGATGGGATTTGGGGCGGAGATTTGGGGCGAGGTTTTGGGACGTTTTTTTGAAACTCTTATTCGATAACAAGCAGTTGATTTCTTGGGTCATTCCGGCATGGTCTTAGCCGGAATCCAGCGTCGTCATTTTGACGCCGCATTGACAACCCGCTGACACCGCACCCACTACCTTTATGTTTAATATGTAAAGCGATCAACGTCACTAGATTCTGACTTAAAACCTGCCGGAATGACACCGTCTGATTTGAGAATGCATGAGTCGCGTATGAGATGCGTATGAGCCTCGCCTCAACACTCACTGAAGCAAAAAACTAGCCTCATATTTAACATACTCCCCACCATTTTTTGTAAAACCGCCCTATTATCCAGACAATCTCTGGACAATACTAAATACTACCAGTGAGTATTTAATATTACGTTTACTGAAAACAAAACTTCAAGTCAGTAAATTAGCATCTAACTATTGCGCATCCCGAGCCGGCATCGTCTTAAAAACCACCTCATAACGAGCATCTAAAGCTGCTTGGGCTTTCCAATAATCGTAGTATTCAGGATAAGAAATGGGATGTAGTCGCTGCAAGGTTTGCATCGTACGTGCCGCCTGCTCTGGTTTACCGTTTAAGGTATAAATTTCTGCCATTTTGCTCAATACATGCACGTATCCAAAACGATGGCTCATGCGCTCCGCGAATGCGATGTCGGTATCCGACATGCCCTCGCGCGCGACCATTTTAGTCAATTTGAAATAATCAAAAAACTGCGGGAATAAAGTAAACGCGGGCCGCTCACTAGGACTGATATCCACTACATACCCAGATTGCTGCCAACGCAAAACCCGAAAACCTGTCGTAACCCGCTGATAATCCCAGGTAATCAATGCCATAAATAAAAAAGCACCGCCAAGAATGACCGCAATCACATTTTTAGCAGGACGCCCTAGCAATACGCCCTCAGAGGGCCAGCGCAGCTGATGCACCATACCCATCAATATGCCAATCGGTATCAGCACAAAGGCATACCAGAGCGGAAATTCCACCATGCTATGCACAAACACGGCGACAAAAAATAAACCCGCAAAACGGATCGGCACCGTCACCGCTTTGATAAAAAAGCATTGAATAGCCCACCAGGCCAAGCCTAAACATATCAATATCGTTGCAGGGAAACCTAATTCGGCGGCCAAATTTAAAATCAAATTATGTGAGTGCTCTGCATAAGTAGTCGATCCAAAATCTGCCGCAATCCTGACTTGCTCAGGACCAAAACCAAACCAGCCAACACCCAACCAGGGATGCTGAGTCGCCATATGCCAAGCCTGCTGCATCAACACCATGCGCTCAGAACGGCCACCAATATGCTCCGCAACCGAGCCGCTGGCAAATCCAAGTAAATGCCCTAATAAGGGCAAACTCAATACAAAAGTAATATACGCAAGCAACATGACGGCGAACAATAGCCTATTGATAGGTCGCTCACCTCCAGAGGTGTACCCACAAATCACAATAAAAGCAGGAATTATCATCCAGCCTATTCGCGATTGGGTTAACGCCAATCCCGCTAGCAACAGCAGCACCAGTAATACAGATGCCCATTGATTGAGTAAGCGCTTTTGATAAAGATACCAAATCGAGGCCAGGGAAAAACAGAATAACAGAGCTAATTGATTGGGCTGCGCCACATTGGCATATGGCCGCATAAAAGGCTGAGACTGGCGGGCAATGAACATCACCAGAGGTTCCGCATCAATACCGAAAATTTGAATAATTTGCATGATCAAGCACAGCATGCCCGCTAACAAATGTGTAATCGATAAAGCCAGACAAATTGACTCGGACTGTTTTTGACTCAGCGTCAGACTTGCCCCGACGCAAATGGCAAGACCAAACAGCACAAAGTACATGGGTGGGAAAATCAGATCAGACGAAAACTGCATCGCTTCGAATATTGATCGGGTTAACACCAACGCAAATAGTGACACGGGCAGTAATAGCACTTTAGGAAAAACCAGGCAAGGCTTGCCAGCCAGAGCTAAAAAACTAACCGCAATCAACAACCCGAACACCGCCAAAATATCGTGGTAAAAAGTGCGGTATGGATGGATGTGGTAAGGGTGAAGATAAGAAGCAAAAAGGAAAACTGCAAACAAAAGAAGCGCAAATTTGTTTTTTGGGGAAGTAAGCATAGACAAATCAGAATGATCGAAATCAGGGCCTGTTAAAAATAAAATATTGGAACACGTTCAAGCTGGAAAGTAGGGTAACGAGGTAAAGTTTACCGTACCTTTCAGCTTCAACCCTTAGCAAAAAGGCGAATTTAAACTCCAGATCACATGACACTGATCCACATTCGCGCTCCTTATTTTGATTGTCATTGAACCCTAGAGCATGATCAAATTATTCGAGATCAGTAAGCTCCTTCACAATAATTAGCCAGGACAGTAGCGATTGATATCCAAAAACAGCGTCTAATGGAATTTTCTTAATAACTGCATATTGCGCTGAAATGAACTAGGCCCATCATTAACGTTTGCTTTTGGTGTGCTGTATTCAAGGCGTAGATTGTTATCAGTAGATACCCAGAAACTTGGATCAATACCGCTCGACACAATAAAACGATCTATTCCTGCGTTATCAAGGATACGATCACCTGCAATGGCAGCAACTGGGCGATCCAGAATATCGCGTACTGCTCTGAGATCCGGCGAACTTTCCAGCTTGTTCATTGCTTCGCTCGTCGGCGACTTTTTTTCCGGACTATTGGTCGCAATCAGAATTCCCTGCCCACCCGACACATACAAAGACACATAGCGGAATTCTGCGCGTAAGGAAGTAATCACACTGAGTAAATCACTTGGAGCCAGCCTGTGTAATTGCAGCCATTGTTGCAACACACCATCTGGCTTCATACGCGAACGGGCAAGACTATAAAACTCTTGGTTGTACAAAGATGCTGCCCCAGCAAACCAGATGGAGGTAATCTCTATACTGACTACGTCATACTTGGCTTGTTTTGATGAGAGTAACAACAGATTACGCCCGTCAGTCACATGCAGTTGAACGCCAGGTGCAGAAGAAACCCGATTGTTAACTTTATCAAAATGCGTATCCGCCAGTCGCACCACATCACGGCTAAGCTCTGCGATATCTAGGTGTTTAAAGCCGCTTTGATGGAAAACGCGACTAGTCACGCCTGTGCCATAGCCAACGACAAGAGCCCGTTCACGACTACTTTGGTGTAACAATGACGTTAGCGCAAATCCCATTTGTGCTTGCATCTCGCCAGTTGTTGCGTCATTACCCTGAAATTTACCGTTAGTCAGCAATGTCTTGACTGTCCCCTCAGCTGTGGTTTGTGTGGTCACCGTGGTGAGTCCGCCATCAATACTTTCAGCATGCTCAATAACATGCCCCCATTGTTGGGGAGTAAAGTAGACATTAGATCCAGAACTGATAATATCGTAGTTCAAACGGGCACCCAGCGATAACACAACCACCAATGTTGTTACCGCAAACGAAACGACATCGTTTCGTTTGAACTTGGTTGCAGTGATGATTAACACCAATATAGCAAGTGCCAAGGCACCAAAGGCGATTACGTTCGTTGCAACAAGCCCTCCAAATACCGGCAACAAGAAAAAACCAAAGACTAAAACGCCCGTGATATTACCTAAGGTATTTAAAGCGGCGCCATAACCTAACATTGCGATTGGTTTTGCACGGCCGGCAGCCGTGGCAATATCCATACCAAACGAATATGCAGCACCAATAAATAGTGTAGGTGGAATCATCAATAAAGCGCATACGGCCCCACGTATCGCTTCGCGGTCGACGAATGATTGAGCTATAGGATAGTGAGCAAAAGTGGCAAAATACTCAGGAATATCATTCCACCACCAGACACCTCCGGCGGCACTTGCCGCCAAGCCAAGCAAGGCCCAGGCAAGCAGTCTTATGCGATCGCTATCAGGCTTTAACAATAAACGTCTGGCGACCTCCCCACCAACTGCCAACCCTAGTAAAAAAGTTGCCAGCATTAAACCAAACGCATACACGCTATTGCCCGCAACAATCGATAGCATATGAACATAGACCACCTCAAGACCAAGCGATAAAACACCTCCGACGCATAATGTAAGCAAAGCGGCTACCGCAGCCTCCTGAGGCAATTTCACCTGCATCTCTATCGGATTGCTATCTGTCGAGGCCGGTATCGCCGATGCTGTCAAGATCCATCGCTTTGACAATTCCATACCAGCAAGTGCTACCAACAAATTCAGTAAAGCAGCCACCAAGGTAGTCTGCGATGCTCCAAGTGAGGGAATAATTACATAGCTTGTCAGCAGTGCACCTGCTGCCGCACCACCTGTATTGGCAAAATACAACCAGGCCACGTTAACCCCCACCCTTTGAGATTGCGTCCCCAAGGCTTGCGCCAGTACGGGTAAAGTAGCGCCCATTAATATGGTAGGAATCAACAATACAGTTGCTCCAAGTACTACTCTCAATCCAAGCAACATGGAGGAATCGGGCGCTTGGCCTGATGCTAGTGCCACATATACCTGTTGGATCAGATCGAATAAAAATGGTGTCACAACACAATATGCAGCAATCGACAATTCAATCATTGCGTACACCACTAGCGGTCGACTTGTTCTCAGCGCCAATCGACTACCTATCAGGGAGCCAATAGCCATCCCCCCCAAGAAGGTTGCCAGCACAGTCAAGGTTGCCGTAGAGGTGCTACCAAACACTAATGCAAGTTGCTTTGCGAATAAGACCTGGTATGCAAGCGCTGCCAGCCCTGAAGCAAAAAACATGGCAAAAAGACGGCGTTCAAGTGATTTTTGATTATCACTTTTAATTGTTTTTACCATTTCAACCGGGCATATGCTCACATATGCGGTAAATCCTCGCATCCAATACGCTTGCAAAGCAACAGCCCCCATTGTTGCGAAAATCATGACCCAGCAGATCCATGGATGCGCCACAATCCAATGAATAGACGTGCGTAAGCTAACAACCCATGCAGCCCACACACCAAATCCGATCAATGTTGTCCAACGGCGCTGCTTCACAGTCCAGGGAATCGATGTCGTGCATAGAGCAATCGCTGCCAACACAAAAGGTACGGCTACGATGAGATCGACAACATAGTGTTCCCCCAAGCAAAGTGTTGATAGCAAAGTTAAACTAGTCAACGCCAATAACATGACTCTCGACCACCATGCCGTACCGTTGCGCCACCACAAAATACACACTGCAAGCATCCAGCCAAAGTGCATAGATGGCATACCATTACGCGGCGCATAATCAATACCGATCATTTCCAGAGGAAGTTTAGCTTGACTTAATCCGAGGTCGAAACGCGCACCAAACACATACTTTGGACCCGCTATTGGAAAAAAGTGGTATGCGAGCATCGCACAGCTGGTCAGCACTACCCATGTTAAGAGCGCGGATGCCACTCCAATTGGTCGCGAACGTAGTTGACGTAACGCGAGAGCCATAAAGCTTAAGGGTGGTGCCAAGCCATAAGCAAGACTCAACAAATGTGCGAACACTGACGACGATCGCGCAAAATCTAATAAAGGTAGAGTGATGTTTAGGCCAGCCGCCCGATCCCATTGCAACGAATACATATCGTAAGTGAATGGATGTAGTGCCGAGGTAAGCCCCAAGGCGGACATTGGCACCATCATAAATAACAAGGTAGCGACTGCCAGATAACGTAACTGACTTTCAAATACAAGATCAGCGCCATGAGCGGGCGATCGCATAAATCTGATCAAAAGTGCCAGCGTAGCGGGAATTGCCATGGAAAAAACCAACCACATCATTGCAGAAAATCCTGCTGGATCAGCCTCCCACGTGATATGCAAGCGTAAATCAGTCGTGTACGTCTGCCATAAAATCGCACAAACGATAGGCCAGCACAAAAAAACTATCCACTGAGCCAGTCGACTGGGTCGACTCGCCCAAAATATCATGACTAGCGCAGAGCTATATCCACTGAAAGTAATGAAAATCTCTTTACCTGACAAATGCCAAACCGCAAGTGCGATATCCTGCATTGGCCACGGATTCAAGCCTAGTGCAGCAGTCAGTAAAAGGAACATGACTCCGACAATGAATATCCAAACTGCTCGTCTTGAATCTGCAACCGTGTTACTAACCATTAATTTATTCATTGTCTGCTTTAGTGTTTCTTAGTTTGGAGTGGCAATCAGGGCCTAAACGGCGCAATACCTACTACTGCGGCAGTTCTGGCATCAATAATCACTACAAACGTGGATGTGCTGATTGTGATGGGTTGAAATTTGGCATTTTTCTCGTTATAGCCATATTTGTTCAACCATGCATCAATTGTGAGTGCAGAAGCAGGGTTATCTTTTTTAAGCTGCTCAATAGATATGGCTTTACTCAAAATTTCTGGTGCCATCAAAGCATAAGAAATATGCAACTGCGGCAAATGACCGCGCCCACCACCAACGGGAGCCATCGCAGCCAACGCGGAAATATCATGCTTATCGGTAGGTGGCTTGGTACCCACCCAACGTGGCCCCCACCATGGCAATATGGCCTTACCCTTCGCAAGATTGGCATCCGTCAACTCACTCGCTTGTACCACTTGGAATCTATTACCAAGTGCCGCAACATAGGCAGGGCGTCCTTCTAATAACGTACTGACACCATAGCTCATCGCACTTATCTGCAATGCAGCAATGATGACCAAATCGAGCGCCATCCCTTTCTTGCCCACCTTGAATACAACTAAAGTCAGTAGTGGGCCAAGTACCACATCAATCCCGACGACTAAAAGAAATATTTCATGCCCACCGATCGCCATTAACATCGGTGACGGGTACCAGACAAACCAACATAAAGCTAATAATATGAGCCCTACAATAGTACTAATCAAAAAATGAAAACCGCTCGCACGAAATCTAGACATGTTTTTGATCCATGAATATCATAAAAAATATCGAAATCATCTACTACAATAAAAACAACCCGCCGTAGCGGGTTATTTTTATTGTTAAAAAAAAATTATAAGCAGCCGCCTTGGCCTGGCTTCAAACCACGGGTCGGATTACAAAGCGAACCCAAAGTGGTCCAGATCATGTTGGCTTGACCAGAAACTGCTGATGGAGTGATGGAAGTAACAAGCAAATTTGCACCGGCTGCGTCAGTTGCTGCAGTTGTTGCACTCGTAATAGCGCCAGTAGCGCTGATCGCCGGCAAAGGAGCTAGAATGAACTTAGTTGTTGCCATCTGAGGGATACTACCACTACCCATCTGCGTGCAGTTTGTCCAGGCACCATCTGCCTGATAGCATTCGGCGATTGACAATTTTAAAGAATCCAACTCAGCCATCGCACCAGCTGCTTTAGTACGTGAGGTGTAGTTAGAATATTGTGGCAATGCAACTGCCGCCAAAATACCAATAATCGCAACAACGATCATCAATTCAATTAATGTAAAACCTTTTTGTAATTTTTTCATCATTTGCGTGGATTTCATTTCTTTCTCCCTGAATACTTCAATAAAATGTTTAGTACTACAATTTGTTATGAGCAATACCTGTGCCAACTCCAAAAAAGCGGATTAGGACATTAAACTGACAATTATCGACACAAAAAAACAAAATTTGTCATAAATTGTTTTATTTAAACAAACAACTAAACAACAACAAATGTCAGTCTTGTCCCAGATAAATTGATTTCGTCACCATCGACCAATTGTGTCGGGTTGGCGTCGTCGATGACTCTTGTATTAATTGTTACTTTTGATGCACCTTCAACTATTGAAATGTAAAACAGTTTTCCTTGCTCTGAAATAGCTACCACTTGTACGCCGGGGCTACCAATAGTCGTCACTGGCTTATTAAGAACCATTTCTTTGCCAGCATTCACACCATTGAGTATTTTTATTTTTGCACGCGGTGCTAAGCTAGGAAACTGTTGATTTTGGATTGCAGGCTGAGGAAGACCACTAATTGGCTCAGATTCAAACCGCACTTTATATTTACCAATGTCGATCACATCGTCATTTTGTAAAAGATGCTTCTTAACAGGTTGCCCATTTACCATGGTGCCATTGGTGCTACCTAAATCTAATACAAAAGAACCATTACTTGTGGTGTCAATAGCAACGTGCTGGCCACTCACCGTCAGATGATCAATCACGACGTCATTGCTTGGCCGTCGGCCTATTGTCAGACGCGACTTTAGGATGGAAATTTCTTGTTGGACTAAGCCGTTAAAAGTGACGACGATTTTCGCCATGATGCTCTCTATAAAAAACGAAGCTGTAAATCGAGCTATTTAAAAAAAAGTTGCCGTGTGACCGACCGACGATCCAACTTGCTGACCTTGAGGAGAACCACTGAAATATTGTCGCGCCCACCTTTGTCGTTGGCACTATCCACCAATAATTGGCTACAGAGCTTCAGATTATCAACATGCAGTCTCAATATGTCTTGGATTTCATCATGGTTGAGCATGTCGGTCAAGCCATCTGAGCACAAGAGGTAAATATCCCCTTGTAGTATGTCGTGCTCATAAATTTCAACTTCTACCTCACCTTGCGCTCCTACCGCTCTGGTAATCAGGTTCTTAATCGGTGAATACTGTGCTTGCTCTTCGCTGATCAAACCGGCGTCAATTTGCGCCTGTAATACTGAGTGATCATGAGTAATTTGCAGTAAATGGTTCGCCCTGTATTGATATGCACGTGAATCCCCCACATGCGCCACGAGAAGTTTATCGTGATGACAAAACGCAACAACAACTGTGGTACCCATACCGACAAATTCAGAATTATTCTGTGCCGCATCCCAGACACGAAAATTACTCATTTCTATTGCTTCTTTAATCCAACGAACAGCAACCGATGTCTGGCGCGCAAATAAAGAAGAAAAAGTAGATGTTTTTTTGAGTAGTAACTGCTGCGTAATAATGTCTACCGTCATTTTGCTGGCGATTTCACCAGCATTATATCCGCCCATCCCGTCGGCTAATACTGCAAAATCCGCATCGGCACATATTTCTATGGCGTCTTCGTTATGTGCCCGCACTAGTCCCGTATCTGAGAGACCCGCAAACTCTAATACGCGTTGAAATGACATGAATAGTGATTAAATGTGAGAAATAAATCAGGTTCTATAGATATAAAAAGATATAAATCATAATAATCCAAAACAATGCTAAAGATCTTTTTTCAAGCTTAACACCAAGCTGCGGAACTGTTGCATAAAGATAAGTAAAATGGGGAGCAAAGCTCCCCATTTCATGATGTAACTCAGTATAAGTTACTCAAAATTGCAACTTAGTCCGACATTGAGACTACAACATTGCCTTCAACAAACGCGCCATTTCCGAGGGGTTTTTAGTTGCTTTGATGCCGCACTCTTCCATGATGTCTAATTTAGCTTGTGCCGTATCAGCACCACCAGAAATCAAAGCACCAGCATGACCCATACGTTTGCCTGGAGGCGCTGTAACACCAGCGATGAAACCGACGACTGGTTTCTTCATGTTGTCACGTATCCAATAGGATGCATTGGCTTCGTCGGGGCCGCCGATTTCGCCAATCATGATGACAGCGTCAGTGTCTGGATCATCATTGAACATTTTCATGATGTCTATATGCTTCAAACCATTGATAGGATCACCACCAATACCAACAGCAGAAGATTGACCCAGACCTAATGCAGTCAATTGACCAACTGCTTCGTAAGTCAATGTACCGGAGCGGGAAACCACGCCAATACGACCTTTACGATGGATATGACCTGGCATGATGCCGATCTTGATTTCGTCTGGTGTGATCAGACCTGGGCAATTTGGCCCGAGCAATTTCGTTTTGCTGCCAGATTTTGCCATGCGGTCTTTCAGCATCATCATGTCACGGACAGGAATGCCCTCGGTAATGCAAATTGCCAGATCGAGGTCGGCTTCAACCGCTTCCCAAATCGCGGCGGCAGCACCTGCAGGTGGTACGTAGATAACAGAAACTGTTGCGCCAGTAGCCGCTTTTGCTTCAGATACGTTAGCAAAAATAGGAATACCTTCGAAATCTTCGCCGGCCTTTTTAGGATTGACGCCAGCGACGAAACAGTTTTTACCGTTTGCGTAATCGCGGCACATACGAGTATGGAACTGGCCAGTTTTGCCAGTGATACCTTGGGTGATAACTTTTGTATCTTTATTGATCAGGATGGACATATCTGTTCCTTGCGATTATTAAGCGTGGGCTGCAGCAGCGGCAACAACCTTCTGCGCTGCTTCTTCCATCGTATCAGCGGCGATGATGGGCAGACCGGAATCAGCCAGCATCTTCTTGCCGATGTCTTCGTTGGTACCCTTCATGCGTACCACCAGCGGTACTTGCAGGGACACTGCTTTAGATGCCGTGATGACACCTTCAGCAATCACGTCACAACGCATAATGCCGCCGAAGATATTGACCAAGATCGCTTTCAGACCTGGATTTTTCAACATAATCTTAAACGCTTCAGTCACTTTTTCTGCTGTCGCGCCGCCGCCTACGTCAAGGAAGTTAGCTGGCTCACCGCCGAACAACTTAATCGTATCCATCGTTGCCATTGCTAGACCAGCTCCGTTGACTAAGCAACCGATATTGCCGTCGAGCGAGATGTAAGCGAGGTCAAATTTAGATGCTTCAATTTCAGCTGGATCTTCTTCATCCAGATCGCGGTAAGCCACGATTTCTGGTTGACGGAACAAAGCATTCGCGTCGAAGTTGAACTTAGCATCGAGAGCAATAACTTTACCCGAACCGGTCAAAATCAAAGGATTGATTTCTGCCAGTGAACAATCGGTTGCCATGAAGGCTTCGTACAGACCTTTTAACTGAACTCGTGCGTCAGCGATAGACTCTTCTGGCACACCAATTTTGCGGGAGATATCATCTGCCTCTGCATCTTGCAGACCATTAGTCGGGTCGATAGCGATGGAATGCAATAGTTCTGGATGTGACTCAGCCACTTCTTCAATATCCATACCGCCTTCGCTGGACGCCATCAAGACGACGCGCTGGCTGATACGGTCAGTCACCATACTGACGTACAGTTCTTTTTTAATATCAGCGCCTTCTTCAATCAGCAAGCGACGGACTTTTTGGCCTTCTGGCCCGGTCTGATGCGTTACCAATTGCATACCCAAAATCGCAGTCGCGTATTCGCGCACTTGCTCAAGGGATTTAGCTACTTTGACGCCACCACCTTTACCGCGACCACCGGCATGAATTTGCGCTTTGACAACCCAAACTGGGCCGCCTAAAGTTTCGGCCGCTTTAACGGCTTCATCTACGGACAGGCATGGAATACCGCGTGGTACTGTCACTCCGAATTTGCGGAGGATTTCTTTACCCTGATACTCATGAATTTTCATACGACTTCCCTTCAGACACTGAGGTATTAGTTGATAGGCAAAACAAAATAAAACAACAAAAATAAAAACAGTAAAAACGAACTAAGCAGATGATTTTGCGTCAGGCGGCGAACTACTTGCCACCGCCCATCGCGGGTAATATTGCACAACCGCCGGACCATCTAGCCTTAACGCATGGCAGCGATTAAGTTGAAAAGGTTGTTGCGGGTTATCAGAACTGCTGGCGCCATCGCGGGTATCGATCACATCACCGGCAAAAGCTTGCACCGCAGCGGTCGGGAGAATTTGGGCTAGCTCTGTAATATGGGTGCAGCCATTAATGCCGGACATTCTTTCTTTCACACCTTGCCGGAACTGCATCATCAGGTTGAGGCCAATTAACTTTTTATAATCTGGGCCTATCGTGTTGCAAAAACCCGGGTACGGTACGGCATCCGAGACAGCCATTGCATCAACGATATTCAAGTTGGTATCGATCGTAATCCGCAAACTAAGATCATGCAGCGGTGAGCCAACCGGCCGGATGCCAGAAGCAAGTTGAATGTCGCGGGTTTTGGTGTCGGTAATGTGGGCGTCAAGATCCCACAATCCATCATCTCGAGCGAATGCGTCGATTTGGATTGAGCGCGTGTGCTTAAGTGCACGGCGAGAAGTGGATATTGGTAAGGGCATATGCCTGATGGCGGCTATTTCAGTGTAAAGAGCCACAATTGCGCGTCGTCACCGCAGTTTCTACGATAACAGCCGCTCTTGCGGCCCTGCAAAAATCCCGAGAAGTGTAGCACAAGTCGATGCGTAAGCTTCTGCGTTTTGCGTCAAAGATCGTAGGGGCAATTTAAATCGGTTCTTTTTTTGTGGCTTGCGCTACAGATTAATTGCCTCATGCCAAAGATAAATTCACACGAGCTCAACATACAGATGAAGCGATAACTAAGTAATTCGTCTTGGCAAGATGAGAACGCCATCATTAGGTATTTTCTCCTTGTCACTGCGGGTTAACATTTTTGATATGTGTCTTAACGGCAATATACACCCCATTTTTTTGTATAAAATAGGGCGGATTCAAATACGAAGAGCAACATTGAATAAAAAGTCAAAGGGTCAGATGCGATAGCATTCTGCCTTTTGACCAGCCAGTCGAAAGTTGCC
>NZ_JBEONP010000018.1:0-94622 GCF_040544435.1 Undibacterium sp. GrIS 1.2 | reverse complement strand
TTTAGTTTGTCTCTATCCATTACAATATTCATCGGTCAATTCCTCGGGTGAGGTTAATAGGCCGTGGACATTTACACAAATTTATTTACAGGCTCATTTTGGGGCTTTGCTAAACGTCGTCTGGCAAAATTCAATGGCATTGCAAAACATACGTTCCCGTTGCATTTAAAAGAGTGTGAATTTCGCTTTTACCATCGCCATGATGACCTCTATCTCGCTCCGCTAAAATTACTTAGGGATCATCCTCTTTAACTTCGTTTGCCTCCTAAGACCCTATTTAAATTATGTTTCAAATTATTTTGACCAATAAGATAAATATAAATATGTTCACGCAGCCCGCCTCTATAAAAATGCATGATTTTCACTAAAAAATATTACTCGCCAACCTGCTCTTTCATCCACAACTTCAATCCATCGACCCAGGATTTAGCGCGTAAATTATATTTTTTCTTAACTACACTGGCGCGCTCGTATAAATCACTAAAATCGAGAGAAGGTGCTTTTTTAAAAGCGATGACAACCAGATTTTCATCGTCAACTGCCGGTAGCCAGACTACGGCATCAAATACCAACTTCATCGCATCAATATTTTTGGCATAGCTGTCGTAGTCGCCAAACACATTCGTCGTCATGATGCCGTCTTCCGTCAAGCAATCAGCGCAGGCTTGATAAAACTCAGGGCTATCTAAAACAGGACCGCGTGATAGTTCATCGTATAAGTCGACTTGCAAAACATCGATCGTATTATGCTGAGCACGATCCAGTACAAAGTCCATCGCATCCATATTGCGGACTTGCAAACGCGCGTCGTTCGGTGGCAAGGCAAATAAAGCCTCGCAAGTAGAAATCACGGCAGGATTGAGTTCAACCGCAGTCACTCGGGCATCGGGAAACTGGCGATAACTGAATTTAGTCAGCGCCGCAGCACCCAGACCTAATTGTGCGATATGTTGTGGCTCGGTTTTAAATAACACCCACACCACCATGTTTTGCACGTATTCAAGCTCAATCGCGTCTGGTTTAGTTAAACGCATTGCGCCCTGCACCATCGGTGTCCCCAGGTGCAGAAAACGCACGCCGTCGTCCTCTGCTGTCGTTACCGGAGGAAATTTAAATGACTTAGGCTTAAAAATAGACATCAATGATTTGACCAAGATGATTAGACTTTATTCAGACTTAGGAACGGACTTAGGTACCGACTTAGGAACGGAATTAGAAACAGAATTAGAAACAGAATTAGTTTGCAGACTTAAAATCAAATTTCAATTAAGCCTGATCGGCCTTAAAGGTTTCCAGATCAATTTGTACCGACTCATCCCCTGCTGTCAGCCAGATCTGCGCATCTTGAATCGTGCATTGCAATTGCATATTTCTTTGTGCGAGTTTGGCAAGCGCCTGACTGGTAGCCGCGGGCACATTCATGACCTTAAGATTTTTGGCGCGATCGAGGCGGCTATTCATTTGCTTCCACCAGATGTCGCTGGTGCTGGCATAACTATAGGCGACCACTTGCTCAGACCGGCCGCAAGCTTTGAGCAAACGACGGTCATCCGGCTGCCCTACTTCGACCCAAAGCTGGATCGCATCTGTGTAATCTTTTTCCCATAAATCGGGTTCTTCGGTATCGGAAATGCCTTTGCCAAAACTCAGCTTTTCACTGGCATGGATGGCAAATGCCAAGACTCTGATCATCATACGTTCGTCCGTTTCGGACGGATGTCTGGCGATGGTCAGGCTATGGTCAGCGTAATAGCCGCGATCCATGTCAGAGATATTCAGATCAGCTTTATAAATGGTGGATTTGAGTGCCATGCAACTTCTACTTTAAAAAATAATGGGACATCCGCTTGGCGCATACCCCTTGAACTAGCAAACAGGCTAGCAATTGAGCTAGCGAACGGAACCAGTGAATTCGGTGAAAAAGACTATCTGCTTATTTAAAAACGACAGTCTTATGTCCGTTCAACAAAATACGATGCTCGACAAACCATTTCACAGCGCGCGCTAGTACGACACACTCCACATCACGTCCTATCGCGGTCAGTGTGTCTGGCTCCATCGCATGATCGACGCGCTCTACATCTTGCTCAATAATCGGACCTTCATCCAGATCACCGGTAACAAAATGCGCGGTTGCACCAATCAGCTTAACGCCACGTTCATGCGCCTGATAATACGGCTTAGCACCTTTAAAACTCGGCAAAAACGAATGGTGAATATTGATTGCCTTGCCTTGTAAGGCATTGCATAACTCTGGTGACAATATCTGCATATAACGTGCTAGAACGACCAGTTCAATCTCATTCGCTTCGACGAGTTCGACAATTTTTTGTTCTTGCACACGCTTGGCATCGGCAGATGCCCCGGCAGCTAAAGGCAAATGATGGAATGGAATATTGTAACTAGCCGCTAACTGATAAAAATCGGTATGGTTAGAAACGATCGCTTTAATCTCCACCGGCAGTAAACCGCTTTTATAGCGGAACAGCAAATCGTTGAGGCAATGCCCGATCTTGGAAACCATCAACATCACACGCGGTTTGTGGCGCGCATCATGCAATTGCCAGTTCATCTGAAAATCGCCACCCAATGCAGCAAAACCTTGTCGTAAACTGGTATCGCTGATCGCAGCGTCCTCCGCCGCAAAATGAACGCGCATAAAAAACAAAGCCGATTGCGCATCGCCAAATTGGGCGGAATCAATAATATTGCAGCCATGGTTGGCCAGGAAGCCGGAAACTTTGTGAACAATGCCACGTTGATCTGGACAAGACAGGGTTAGGATATATTCTGGATACATAGTTAAAGGTAATGCTTTAGAAATCAAAAGAAATCAGCAAAAAACTGTCGATGTAGTGCAAAAAAACGAGTGCGTATTGTCGCATGCCACTTGATGCGTCTTAAATCAATTTAAAAGCACGATCGTTCTAATTAATCGTGTATAGTTTGATGATTCATTGCTATCTCAATGATAGATATCTTTAGTACGCTTTTTTAGATTTCACATTGCATTTTAAATTTGCAACCCATCCAATAAAAACCTGGAGACAACATGACAAACACACTCAGCAATCAACAATATCGTCTCGCCGCCCGTCCGGTCGGCAACCCAAAACATACTGACTGGTCTTTTACGACGGAAGCCGTACGCGATATCGTCGATGGCGAAATCGTCGTACAAGCGATTTATCTGTCGCTGGACCCAGCCATGCGCGGCTGGATGAACGAAGGCAAATCTTACATCCGTCCGGTAGCGATTAACGAAGTCATGCGCGCCGGTGGTATTGGTAAAGTGATTGCTTCAAAATCGTCCCGCTTTGCCGTCGGCGATTATGTCTCTGGCGGTGTTGGTGTACAAACATACTGGGTTGGTGCGGCTGACGATAAAGTTGCTGGACTCTACAAGGTCGATCCTAAGCTGGCACCATTGCCAAAATACATGAACGCATTGGGCATGCCTGGCATGACCGCTTACTTCGGATTGTTGGATGTCGGCATGCCAAAAGCGGGGGAAACCGTAGTGGTCTCCGGCGCCGCTGGCGCGGTCGGCCAGACTGTGGGTCAAGTCGCGAAACAAAAAGGTTGTCGCGTCGTCGGCATCGCGGGCGGCAAAGATAAATGTGATTTCGTCGTTAAAGAATTGGGTTTTGATGCTTGTATTGATTATAAAAATGGCTCAGTCAAAGATGGCTTGAAAGAACATTGCCCGAATGGCGTTGACATTTATTTTGATAATGTCGGTGGCGAAATTCTGGATACCGTACTAACCCGCATCAACATGAAAGCACGCATTATTATCTGCGGCGCGATTTCTCAATACAACAATACAACGCCCGTCAAAGGTCCGGCAAATTATCTGTCATTGCTGGTCAACCGTGCCCGTATGGAAGGCATCGTCGTCTTCGACTATGCGGCGCGTTATGGTGATGCAGTCAAAGAAATGGGCGTATGGATGGCGCAAGGCAAATTCCATACGCGGGAAGATATCGTCAAAGGTATCGAGACTTTCCCCGATACTTTGATGATGCTATTTGAAGGTAAAAACTTCGGCAAACTAATTTTGCAAGTGGGCGAAGAGTAAATCAGAATTGCCTGATTAGTTGCGCATGTTAAGTCGTCATTCCGGTCATAACATGAATGGCGACTTAGTAAGCGACTCAATGCGCAAGCTAGTGAACAACTTCGCGATATTCGGTTTAATCGCCGAATATCGCCAATATATACTCCCACCCGTATTTATTAAGTGTCCAATGATTCCTTGGACAATACGGCTCATTTTATAAAAAAATGGGGGAGTATAGGTTTTTTAGCTGTGATGAATTAGCCCAGCATTTGGTCTGACAATCTCATGCCAGCCAAGGTTTTAACCAATTTAATCCCTCTGATGTCCCTGCCCTCGGTCTGTATTCACAACCGATCCAGCCTGCATAATCCAGCGCATCGATCTGGCTAAACAAATATGGATAATTCAGCTCGCCCAGATCGGGTTCATGCCGATCTGGCACACCTGCAATTTGGATATGGCCAATGCCGCCATGCTTGCGCTGCATATCGCGCTGAAGCTTTTTGCTGACATCGCCTTCCATAATCTGGCAGTGATAAATATCAAATTGCACTTGCAGATTTTCTACGCCGATTTCAGTACAAATCTCTTGCGCCTCTTGCTGATGGGTCAAAAAATAACCGGGCATATCGCGTGTATTGATGGGTTCAATCACTACAGTGATGCCCTCTTTTGCAGCAAGCAACGCAGCATAGGCAAGATTTTTAAGATATACGGCACGATGGCGCGCTCTGTCCAGCTCTTCTTGCTCAGGCTGTATTAATCCTGCCATGACATGTAATGTACGATTACCCAACACGCGGGCATAATCTAGTGCGACATCAATCGCATGCTTAAACTCATCCTCACGTCCCGGCAACGACGCCAGACCTCGCTCGCCCGCAATCCAATTTCCAGGAGAGACATTGAAGAGAACTTGTTGCAGTCCATGCTCATCTAAATTCTGACGTAATTGGCTAGCTGGATGATCGTAAGGGAATAAAAATTCTACCCCTTTAAATCCATCTTTAGCGGCAGCAGCAAAGCGGTCAATAAAGGCGTGTTCGGTATACATCATGCTGAGGTTAGCGGCAAAACGGGGCATCGCGACTCCTTCGTAATTATTTCTATTTTTCGGTTTTAAGTGTCAACAGACCCTAGTCCAGCTATTTCATTTCTACGAGCATAACGTTGCGCTAACACGGCGCAGACCATTAGCTGCAATTGATGGAACAACATCAGCGGTAGCAGCACCATGCCTACCGTGTGGCTGGCGAATAAAACTTTTGCCATTGGTACGCCACTGGCGAGACTCTTTTTGGAACCACAAAAAACGACAGTAATTTCATCCTCTTTACTAAAACCGAACTGACGGCTGGCATAAGACGTTAAGAAGATGATAATCGCCAGCATCACACCGCTAATGATCAGCAGACTGGCCAACATCACCAGCGGTACCTGCTTCCACAAACCTTGTACAACAGCCTCGCTAAAAGCGACATAAACGACTAACAGAATAGAGCTTTGATCGACCATCTTAAGGACATCTTTATTTCTCTCTATCCAGGGTGCGATCAAAGGTCGCACTAATTGGCCAGCCACAAACGGCAGCAGCAATTGGTACACAATCTTTAATACTGCATCAAATGAAGAATGATTAGCGCCATTCGATACAACGATCAGGCTGACTAATAAAGGCGTGAGAAAAATACCGAGCAAATTGGAGGCAGATGCGCTACAAACCGCTGCGGGTACATTACCGTGCGCGACCGAGGTAAAAGCGATCGACGATTGTACGGTTGAGGGCAGCACGCATAAAAATAAAATACCAAGATACAGCTCAGGTGTAATCATCCACAGCAGTACAGGTTTCAATAGCAAACCAAGAATCGGGAAAACTGCAAAGGTAAATAACAATACTGTTAGATGTAAACGCCAGTGACCTGCACCGGCAATCACAGCCTGACGAGAAAGTTTTGCGCCATGCATAAAAAATAGCAGGCCAATCATGAACGTCGTTACATAGTCAAAACCAACTGCCACATTGCCAGTGCAAGGAAAGATACTCGCCGTCAGGACGACTGCCAATATCAGCAAGGTCATGTTATCGGGCAAAAAACGGGGACGCTTCATATTGGAATACGCGGAGTGCGTGGAGAGAAAATAGAGAATACTTTGATTGTACTGTAAGCCTCGCTATCTCAAGCGTGTCATAGCTATCCAAATACAATTTGCTACAGACTGACAAGCCTGGCGCTTTAGGTGCTGACTTTACATTGGTTATATGCTGGCAATCTAATCACTGACATTTTTGTTTATTTAGAAACAAATCGCTGACGCTCCAGCCGTGTTTTAACCTGCTTCATCCCTGACTTTATGCATTCCGTCGCATTCGCATAGCAACTCCAGAGTCACTTGCCTACAGTGATGACATCGCAACACAAACACACAAATTCATTGAAGCACGCTTAATTAAACATCTTAATTACCCAAAGGAGCATCACCATGAAAACCATTAACAAATTCAACACTACCGGCATCTTCTCCATCGCATTGATCGCAGGTGTTCTGGCAGTATCATCAGCTTACCAATCACCGGTCAATACCAACGCAGATAACGCGATATCTACCGTAACGATCGTCGCAAAACGTCTTAGCGCTGAGGAAAAACTGGCTTACGATCAACAAACATCCATCGTAACAGCAGCAGCAATAGAGTCGACCACAGCGCCGACCATACAAACAGTATTGATCTCAGCTAAACGTTTAACAACAGAAGAAAAATTGGCAATGGATAAAGAAGCATTGACGATCCGTCAGGCAACGGCTCAATCGAACAGAATTATTCGCCACTCGGTATAAAGTTATCTCTAGATTTTTAAGCTCTGGCTACAAGGAATTGACGCTACTGCCTGAAAATGATCTGAGTGTGCTTAATCCTAGATTAGATACTGAATTAAATACTGGATTTGACACCTGTTCGTCATTTATTTGATATGTCGTAAATGTAGAAAAAAACCTACAAACAAGTTACATAATTAAAGCGTCTGATCGTCGCAATTCATTTAAAATGCAAAGCTATTATGTTAAAAAAATCTCTTTTATTCGGCTTATCTGTTTTGGCAATCATGGCCAGCACAGCTTTTAGCCAGCAATTCGTCGCGATGGCAATATCTGCACCGATTGCAACACAGTCAAACACTGATTCTGCGGCTGCGCCCGTACGCGCCTCAGCACAAAACTCAATCCTGCTTGACCGAAGTGGTATGGACAGAGCCTCAGTCCACTTACAGATTCTGCGCCAAACTAAGACTCATTTTGCCGACAGTAGCTCACCTAAAAAATCCGTGGCTGACGATAAAAAAATGCAAGTCAAACCTGCCAATAATTCTTAAATTACTACTGTTTTAATTGCTATTTTGACTGTTATTCTGACGGTCATTTCAATTTAATATCAAAGTTTGACGAGTGCATTCATCGTAAGTATTCACCGCGCACAGTGATGACATTGGTAAAACGTTTCAACAAGTGCCCTTAGCTTAGTTAAGGTCTGCACAAAAGTTTAAAAAAATAAAATCTTCAGCGATTTTCCATTCACAAGCTGAAGAAAATCAATATACTCCCCAATTTTTTTATCAAAAACACCTACTTGTCCAATCTTTATAAGGGCGATTAATATTTACTCCCTATGAGTATATATTTATATCCACTCTGATTTATCACCAATCTCCAAACTAAAGCAGACCATCACAGAGCACTACGATCAATCCGCTTGCTCAGAATAATCGACGTCGAAGTCTGCCGCACGCCATCCAATGCACCGATCTGATCCAATAAGCGATCTAACACTTCGGTGGTGCCGCAACGCAAAGTCAGCATGTAATCAATCGCACCACTCACCGCGCACAAAGTCTCCACCTCGGGCAATTGCTGTAAATATTTCATCAAATTGGGAGCAAAACGCGCCTCTACCGACAAGCCTACATATGCCCGCACTGCTGGCTGAAACATAGTCTGATTCAGCTTAAGTCCATAACCAGCTATCACCCCCTGCTTTTCTAGCGCGCTGATGCGGGCAATCACCGTGGTTCTGGCGATACCAACTTGTTTTGCGATGGTGGTGACTGGCAGCCGGGCGTTATCCATTAGCAAGGCGAGGATTTTGTTATCGATATCGTCTAGGTTGGGCTTCATTGGCACTCCATATAGTCATATTGTAGTAATTATCAGTCATATTATATTTTAATCCTGCATATTGACGATAATTTACACTCTATTATCTGACAAACATTGCTTTTACACTGACACCATTGCCAAAATATTTACAGCTTTTTTACACCAAACCTCTGGAGACTCCCATGACCACTAAACTCATTCTGCTTGGCGCCGGCAAAATCGGCGACGCTATCCTCAATTTGCTGTCACACACTGGCGATTACCTGATTACCGTTGCCGACCGTGATGTAGAACGTCTGAAATATGTGGCTCAAGCGGGCTTCCCTAACGTAACAACCGTGCAACTGGATCTGGGCGACAAAGCAGCAGTAACTGAGCTGATCCGCGGCCATAAAGTGACTTTGTCTGCTTGTCCTTACTTTTTGACACCCATCATTGCTGGCGCAGCCAAAGCGGCGAATTCTCATTATTTCGATCTGACTGAAGATGTGGAAAGCACACGCATCGTCAAACAACTGGCAGAGGGCGCGGATTGCGCATTTGTCCCGCAATGTGGACTGGCACCAGGATTTATCTCTATCGTCGCTAATGATGTCGCAAAACGTTTTGACAGTCTGCGTGATGTCAGCATGCGCGTCGGTGCTTTGCCGACCTTCCCGAATAACGCGTTGAAATACAATCTGACCTGGAGCACTGACGGTCTGATCAACGAATATTGCAATCCTTGCGAAGCCATCGTTGACGGTCAGTTGCGCGAGACAGCAGCATTGGAAGAAATCGAACATTTCTCCTTGGACGGTATCGATTACGAAGCATTTAACACCTCCGGCGGCTTAGGTACTTTATGCGAGAGTCTGCAAGGTAAAGTCCAAAATCTGAACTACAAAACCGTGCGTTACCCCGGTCATCGCGATATCGTCAAAATGTTGATCCGCGATTTGGAATTGGGCAAACTGGAACGTCGTCCAATCTTGAAAGACGTATTAGAAACCTCCATTCCAATGACCAAGCAAGACGTGGTTTTGGTATTTGTCAGCGTAGTCGGTATGCGTGAAGGTCGTCTGGAACAAGAGTCCTACGCTAAGAAAATTTACGCTCAAGTCGTCAACGGACAATTGCTGTCAGCTATCCAGTTGACTACGGCATCCGGCATTTGCGCCATGGTGGATTTGGTTGTGACTGGCAAATTACCTAAGCATGGTCTGGTGCGTCAAGAGCAGGCAAATTTGGCTGATTTCCTGGCGAATCGTTTCGGTCAGTACTACGCGGCATAAGCTAAGTAACTAAATTCGGTAATTAACCAGGTGAAGGTTCGTTAACGATTACAATCTCTTCGCTCAGGGTGCGCATTGTTTTTCACTGCTCACCCTATTTATTTTTAAATTTTGTAGCAATATTTTTAAACCTCATTCGTCAAGGCGCATCCGCAACATATCTTACCCAGATACGCTGCCATAGCCAGACAAACCATTTTGGAGACCAATATGGACAACATGAATATCGCAACAGTGTTAAGTCAACTCGGCGTCAATCTCGCCGACTACCAAGGTCAGGATCTGTCTAGTGTCTCGCCAATCGATGGCGCTACTCTCGCCACTTTGCGCGCAGACAATTCAGACCAGGTGCATGCCAAAATCACCCGTGCGCAATCAGCCTTTTTGCACTGGCGCAATGTGCCAGCGCCTCGTCGTGGCGAGTTAGTCCGCTTGTTCGGCGAAGAACTACGCCAGCATAAAGAACAACTCGGCCTGGTAGTGACTTTAGAAGCCGGCAAAATTCTTCAAGAAGGTTTAGGCGAAGTACAAGAAATGATCGACATCTGCGACTTCGCAGTTGGTTTGTCGCGCCAGTTATATGGCCTAACTATTGCATCAGAACGTCCAGGCCATCGCATGATGGAAGTCTGGCATCCGCTTGGTGTCGTTGGTGTCATTTCTGCCTTCAACTTCCCGGTTGCAGTATGGGCATGGAACGCGGCATTAGCCTTCGTTTGCGGTAACAGCGTGACCTGGAAACCCTCAGAAAAAACACCTCTGACTGCAATCGCAACCCACGCTTTATTTATGAAAGCCGTCGCAAAATTTGGTAGCGATGCTCCGGAAGGCTTGGCAGAACTGATCATCGGCGACCGCAGCACTGGCGCACAAATGGTTAACGACAAACGTGTGGCATTGGTGAGCGCAACTGGCAGCACACGTATGGGTCGCCAAGTAGCTGAAGCTTGCGCCAAACGTCTGACCCGTACCATCCTGGAGCTGGGCGGCAACAACGCCATGATCGTCGCTGAAAGCGCTGATCTGGAAATGGCAGTTCGCGGCATTACTTTCTCCGCCGTTGGCACTGCGGGACAGCGCTGCACTACCCTGCGCCGCCTGTTCGTACATAACAGTGTGTACGACACCTTGATACCACGCTTGAAGAGAATTTACGCAGATCTGCCGATCGGCAATCCGGGCAGCAAATCCACCTTGATCGGTCCGCTAGTTGACAGCGCTGCATTTGATGCAATGCAAATGGCACTCGCAACGGCCAGTGCAGAACAAGGCAAAGTGTTTGGTGGCGAACGGGTGACAATTGAAGGATGCGAAAACGGTTTTTACGTGCGACCCGCATTAGTAGAAATGCCGACTCAGACCCTCAGCATGCATCATGAAACCTTCGCGCCAATTATGTACATCGTGCGCTATACCGATCTGCAACAGGCGATTGACTGGAACAACGAAGTACCGCAAGGTTTGTCGTCTTCTATCTTCACCACTGACATGCGGGAAGCAGAACGCTTTATGTCTGACAGTGGCAGCGATTGTGGTATTGCCAACGTCAACATCGGCCCGTCAGGCGCAGAAATCGGCGGTGCATTTGGTGGTGAAAAAGAAACCGGCGGCGGTCGCGAATCTGGCTCCGACTCCTGGAAAGCGTATATGCGCAGATCAACCAACACCATCAATTACAGTAATTCACTGCCATTGGCACAAGGTATTAGTTTCGATATCTGATCAATATTTGCTTCCTTTTAAAACCGCCACTTTGTTGGCGGTTTTTTTTAACATAAAAGATACATTCACTCACTCACCAATGAGTAAGCAGATTAAACTAATCTCTTACTATATTACGACACTCAGCAGCAGAACAACTTCATAGGTGATCTCCGATGTCTATCAAGCAGTTGCTCTCTATTTTCACTCTGTTTTTATGTCTGGCGGAACCTGTCTGCGTATCCGCGGCAACAACACAAATCATTCGCTACCCTCGTCTCTCTGCACTATATGATCCCCAGGGTGAATATATTCTGGAGCTATTACGGCAAGCGATAAAATATAGCGGCCAGTCATATCAGCTGATAGCCAATGAAGATCCTATGCAGCAGGCGCGAGCAATTTATGAGATGACGACTGGCACTGGCGGGATAGATATCTTGTGGACAATGACAACCAATGAGCGCGAGACGCAATTAATTCCCATCCGAATCCCCATCGATAAAGGCTTGATTGGTTGGCGTATTCCGCTGGTGACAATGCAAAATAGTGATTTACTTCGTAACGTAAAATCGATAAAAGATTTAAATGCATTTATCGCAGGACAAGAGCTTGACTGGCCAGACGTTGCAATTTTAAAAAATAACGGTTTGCTAGTGAATACGTCTACCTCTTACGAGCCTTTATTTAATATGCTTAAAGCTGGGCGATTCGATTATTTTCCACGGTCAGTATTTGAAATCCAAAAAGAAGTCGAATCCCATCCCAAGCATGGCCTTGCCATAGACAAAAATATCATCTTGCACTATCCGGCAGCGATGTATTTTTTTGTCACGCCACGTGAGCGTAAAATGGCAGAAGATCTTCAAAATGGTCTTGAAGAAATGATCAAAAATGGTAGCTTTGAAAAAATATTTCAAAAACATCTGCAAGTAACAATTAAGCAAGCCAACATTAAACAAAGAATCGTCATAGAGCTAACTAATCCTTTGCTCTCGGCAGAAAAAATGCCGTTGAATAAACCTGAGCTTTGGTATCGTCCTTAAATTTTTAAACAGCCATTTGTCCCTTAATCTCTATTTTTTGATATGCCTAAGCCACCAAGAGAAAAAATCCGCAAGTTGGAAGATCTACCCAATGTAGGTAAAGCCTGCGCGGGTGATTTACGCTTGCTTGGTATAGAGCTACCAGAACAACTCAAGGGGCGAGATCCGTATGCTATGTATGATGAATTGTGCATTCTCACCAATGCGAGGCACGATCCCTGTGTGATCGACACCTTCATATCAGCAGTACGCTTTATGGAGGGAGCACCTGCTCTACCTTGGTGGGATTACACAGAAGAACGAAAAGCGTATTTGGCCTCCAACATGACCTCAGCTGATCCTGAATAAGCCCTGAGTTCATGTTAATCAAACGCCTACCTTACTCAATTTCTTTCGCCATCTGCCTGATCTGTCTGGCCAGCCAAGTAATCGCCATCGCTAAACCGACTGTACAAATTCGCTATCCAGCCTCGGTGGCAACCAACGATCCACATAATAAATATGTGCTTGAATTGCTCAGAACTGCGCTAAAAAATTCTGATAATAATTATCGTCTCATACCCAGTATTGCAAAAATGCAGCAAGGCAGATCAATCTATGAAATGAAGGCAGCGTCTGGCCTGATTGATATTTTATGGACTATGACGACGGACGAGCGCGAAGCGCAATTAATTCCGGTAAGAATTCCCATCGACAAAGGTCTGATCGGATGGAGAATTCCGATAGTAACGAAAGAAAATAGCGATATTTTTAAAGAGATTAAATCGATCAAAGCATTGGCCACTTTGTCCGCAGGTCAGGAACAAGATTGGCCAGATGTCGGCATCCTGAAAAGTAATGGTTTGCCGGTAGAAGTTTCCACTACTTATGAACCACTTTTTTCTATGCTGGAAGCGGGACGGTTTATGTATTTTCCTCGCTCGATTGTTGAAGTAGAAAATGAATATAAAGCCCACCCCGAGCAAAACCTGCATATTGATACGCATATCGCATTACATTATCAATCAGCCTATTACTTTTTTGTCACTCCCCGCAATCCAAAGCTGGCTGAAGATATACAAGAAGGTTTAGAGAAAATGATAAAAACCGGTGAATTTGAGAGAATTTTTTTAAAATACCACCAAGCCACAATTAAAAATATCAATCTTAAAAACAGAACCATCATCAACCTAAAAAATCCGCTCATCAGCCCAAGTAAACTACCGCTGAACCGACCAGAACTATGGTACATACCGTAAAGATGTTGACGTCAGGATGTTGATTTATTTCCTTTGATTTGCGGCATTTGACAACTGTATTTGACAACCGTATTCAACGAGGATCATGCTGATATTGTCTTAAATTAATTCTGGTTTAAACAATTTTTTAATAAAACACAATGAACAACACAGTCCAAAAACTCAGCTTAGACGGCATAACACTAGAAGCAATTCTAACCAAGCTGGTAGAACAATATGGGTGGGAAGGCTTGGCCCAACAGCTCAGCATTCGCTGCTTTGAGCTTGATCCCAGCATTAAATCCAGCCTCAAATTTTTGCGCAAAACACCTTGGGCAAGAGAAAAACTAGAACAAATTTACTTGCAATCAGGAAATGCCTGACCAGCAAAGAAAATTTTTATGGAATTACGATTGCTTAGCAATAATCAAATCAACTGCCCGCAAAGTCATACTCAGCCTCAGTTTTAGATAAAATCTCAGAACTACCTATTGCCTTGCTTTTCCACTTCTAGCCTATACCTGACAGTTTCACTCAAGTTTGCTATACTTGAGGGAAACGCTCAAGCTTTATCCCATCACTGTTTGAGCTAATTAGTGATTTTTCACTAAAACAGTATCTGAATTTTCGCCTGGAGCAAACCACTCATGCGCCTGACCACCAAAGGCCGTTTCGCTGTGACAGCAATGATCGATCTGGCTTTACGCCAAGATAAAGGTCCTGTCACCTTGGCCGGTATTAGCCAGAGGCAAGATATTTCTCTTTCCTATCTGGAACAGTTGTTCGGCAAGTTGCGTCGCCATGAAATCGTCGAATCCGTACGCGGTCCCGGTGGCGGTTATACGCTGGCACGTAAAGCACAAAAAATCACTGTTGCAGACATCATCATTGCCGTAGATGAGGCCTTGGATGCGACCCAATGCGGGGGCAAAGGTAATTGTCACGGTAGCGACCAAAGCAATGGTATCCATTGTATGACCCATGAGTTGTGGGCAACGCTGAATGTAAAAATGGTGGATTATCTGGATTCTGTCTCGCTACAAGATTTAGTCAATCAACAGCAACAAAGAAATGCAGAAAAATCCGTGGTCGTCGTTCAGCATAAAACTGTCCACGTCCAACCGGTCAACATATAGAACTTGATGTAACACGCTGATGTATTACGCTGATGTAGCAACTTGATCCATTATTGATCTACGAACATATCGTCTATTGAACCCGCAGTAATTTTGGAGTATCACAATGAACGCCCCGCTGGAAAAAAGCCTGATCGACACCATACTGGCACCGCACTTCCCTATTTATATGGACTACTCGGCGACCACGCCAGTAGATCCGCGCGTTGCAGATAAAATGATTCCTTACCTGCGTGCGCAATTCGGCAATCCTGCGTCACGCAGCCATATGTACGGCTGGGATGCAGAGAAAGCGGTAGAAGAGGCACGTGCTCATGTGGCCGCCCTGGTCAATGCTGATCCGCGCGAGATCGTCTGGACTTCCGGTGCGACGGAAAGTATCAACCTCGCATTAAAAGGTGCTGCACAGTTTTACAAAACCAAAGGCAAGCACATCATCACGATTAAAACCGAACACAAGGCAACCTTGGATACGGTACGTGAGCTAGAACGCCAAGGCTTTGATGCGACCTACTTGCAACCGCAAGAAAATGGTTTGATCACGATTGAGCAATTACAAGAAGCGCTTCGTCCGGACACGATTTTGGTCTCTGTAATGTATGTCAATAATGAGATCGGCGTGATTCAACCGATTGATGAAATTGGTGAACTGTGCCGCTCTAAAGGCATCATTTTCCATTGCGATGCGGCACAAGCGACCGGCAAATTAGAAATCGATCTGGAAAAAACTAAAGTCGATCTAATGAGCTTTAGCGCGCATAAAAGTTATGGCCCAAAAGGGATTGGTGCTTTGTATGTTCGTCGCAAACCACGTGTCCGTATCGAAGCGCAGATCCATGGCGGCGGTCACGAACGCGGCATGCGCTCTGGTACCTTGGCTACACACCAGATTGCTGGTATGGGCGAAGCTTTCCGTATCGCGAAAGAAGAAATGGAAAGCGAACTGACACGCATCCGTTTTTTACGCGATCGTCTGGCAAACGGTTTAAAAGATATTGAAGAAACTTACGTCAATGGCGATATGGATCATCGTGTTCCGCACAACCTCAACGTCAGCTTTAATTATGTCGAAGGCGAATCGCTGATCATGGCAATTAAAGAGATCGCGGTGTCATCCGGATCGGCTTGCACTTCCGCCAGTCTGGAGCCGTCTTACGTATTGCGCGCCTTAGGTCGTAGCGACGAACTCGCACACAGTTCAATCCGCTTTACGATTGGTCGCTTTACGACAGAAGAAGATATTGATTTTACGATCAACCTGATCAAAACCAAAGTGGCCAAACTGCGCGAGCTGTCACCATTGTGGGATATGTACAAGGACGGAATAGACATCAGCTCTATTCAGTGGGCTGCCCACTAATTCCGCAGCGAACCTATTAGGAGTATCAAAATGGCATATTCAGAAAAAGTATTGGATCACTACGAGAATCCACGTAACGTCGGCGCGTTTGACAAGGGCGATGACACTATCGGTACCGGCATGGTCGGCGCGCCAGCATGCGGCGACGTCATGAAGCTGCAAATCAAGGTTGGTGCAGATGGCATTATTCAAGACGCCAAGTTCAAAACCTATGGCTGTGGTTCTGCGATTGCATCCTCCTCGCTGGTGACTGAATGGGTCAAAGGCAAAACCTTGGATCAGGCTCTGGATATCAAAAATACCCACATCGCCGAAGAACTGGCGCTGCCTCCAGTCAAAATCCACTGCTCGATTCTGGCAGAAGATGCGATTAAAGCCGCTGTATTAGATTACAAAACCAAACACGCGACAGAGCAAAGCGCCTAAGTTCAGGTGCCAGTACATTTGATTCAACAGGAACCAAGATGGCAATCACATTGACAGAAAAAGCGGCTAAGCATGTCAGCCGCTACATGGAACGCCGCGGCAAAGGCATAGGCTTACGCTTCGGTGTGCGGACGACTGGTTGTTCGGGCATGGCTTACAAGCTGGAGTATGTGGACGAGATTGGTAGTGATGATCAGATATTTGAGTCACATGGTGTCAAAGTCTTTGTCGATCCCAAAAGCTTGCCCTACATCGACGGTACCGAGCTGGATTTTGCCCGCGAAGGTCTGAACGAAGGCTTTAAATTCCGCAATCCCAATATGAAAGATGAATGTGGTTGCGGTGAAAGCTTCCGTATTTAAATATTTAAAGCAGACCTCTAGAGCCTGTTATCACTCAAATCGGGAGTGCGAATGAGTAATAACAGACTCTAATATTTGACATCAGAAAGTAATTACAGCGGATGCAAAATCATTTCGACCTGTTCCAGTTGCCACAGCAATTTGCACTGGACCAGTCCCAGCTTGATGCGGCTTATCGAGGAGTGCAATCCAAAGTACATCCCGATAAATTTGTACAAGCCAGCGATGCAGAAAAACGCGTCGCCATGCAATGGGCAACCCGCGCTAATGAGGCGTATCAGACTTTAAAAAAGCCGCTGAAACGGGCAACTTATTTGTGCGAGTTACATGGTGTGGATTTGCAGACAGAGTCCAATACAGCTATGCCCGCCGCATTTTTAATGCAGCAAATGGAATGGCGTGAGGCTTTTGATGACGCGAGACAATCCGGCGATCAATCGGCCTTAAGTGCTCTTGAAAATGAACTCAGCGCTGAGCTCAAAGAGCAATTGGCAGATGTCGGACATGCGCTAGATCAACAGAATTTTGCTCAGGCAGCACAATTGATACGCGCTTGCATGTTTCTGGAGAAATTTCGGGCGGATATTGCCGCGATTGAAGATTAACTCAGGATTGATCGGGGTTAGATTTAGCAGAACCAGTGTCACAAAAATCAGGTGAGCATGAATCACCTTTTTTTACGATTAAAACATGCTTGTGAAATCAGTTTTTTAGCTGCAATAATAAATATACTGGCCATTAGTATATTTTAATCGTCCATAGAATTATTGGACAATCTGGCAATATTGATAAAAATAATGGGGAGTATATTGAAATTGCGATGATGATCGTCGTAATTAAGTATACTCGTAAGCCACCGGATAAATGTAGTACAAGCTGTGATGATGTTACTCAACGCTATAACTTTGAAGTCTTGGTTTTACCTCATCAATCAGAAAGAACAAGTCTTTAATCAAGACAAAGCAACGACCAAGCAAAAATAAAAATAGACGAAGTTTAGTCAAGGTAAATACAAGCTCGAAACAAATTCAGCACAGTTTTATATCATCACATTAAGCACAAAATACATCGCTGGCGCACAGCATCGCATCAGAAAAAATAGTCAACTCATTGTCAACTAATTGTCAACATCAAGCGACCTAAACAAATGGCATTACTTCAGATTTCAGAACCAGGCATGTCCACCGCACCGCATCAGCATCGTCTGGCTGTGGGGATTGATCTTGGCACAACCAACTCGCTAGTAGCGACAGTACGTAACAGCATTCCCGAAGTATTGAATGATGAGCAGGGTCGCGCCTTGCTGCCATCGGTGGTGCGTTATTTGCCCAATGGCCATGCGCATATCGGCTACAAAGCGCAAGAAGCACAAACGATCGATCCTAAGAACACCATCATTTCCGCCAAGCGCTTTATGGGTCGCGGGCTAAAAGATATTGCCCACGCAGAAAATTTGCCTTACGACTTCCACGATGTCCCGGGTATGGTGCAGGTGAAAACGGTGGCGGGAATAAAAAGTCCGGTAGAAATTTCTGCCCAGATTTTGGCGACTTTGCGTCAGCAGGCAGAAGATGCTCTCGGTGATGATTTAGTCGGTGCGGTCATTACCGTCCCCGCTTATTTTGATGACGCACAAAGACAGGCAACCAAAGATGCGGCAAAACTCGCTGGGTTAAATGTATTACGTTTGCTGAATGAACCTACCGCCGCTGCAATTGCCTATGGTCTGGACAATGCGTCAGAAGGCATTTTTGCTGTGTATGACCTCGGTGGCGGCACTTTTGATATATCCATCTTACGCATGAGCAAAGGTGTGTTTGAGGTTCAGGCGACCGGCGGCGACTCTGCCTTAGGCGGCGATGATTTTGATCACCGCTTATTTTGCTGGATTGCGCAGCAGGCTCAACTAGCACCATTGTCCGATAGCGACACTCGCTTGCTGATGGTGAAATCGCGCGAAGCCAAAGAAATTCTCTCTACCAAAAATTCGACCATGGTAGATGCGGTACTGGAATCCGGTGAGCAAGTGCACGTCACCGTCAGTGCCGCCCAGTTTGTCGAGATCACGCAAACACTAGTCGCTAAAACGATCGCACCATGTAAAAAAGCGCTGCGCGACGCTAGCTTGACGATCGATGATATCGATGGCGTCGTCATGGTGGGTGGTGCTACCCGCATGCCGCATGTACGTAAAGCGGTTGGTGATTTTTTTCAGACGATACCGCTAGCCAATATTGATCCCGACAAAGTCGTTGCGCTCGGAGCTGCGATTCAGGCTAATCTACTGGCGGGCAACCGCGCGCCGGGCGATGACTGGTTACTACTCGACGTTATCCCACTCTCTTTGGGTGTAGAAACCATGGGTGGCCTGGCAGAAAAAGTCATCCCACGCAACTCCACCATCCCCTGTGCAAGAGCGCAAGAATTTACAACGTTTAAAGATGGTCAGACTGCGTTAGCGATCCATATCGTACAAGGCGAACGCGAACTGGTCAGCGATTGCCGCTCCCTCGCCCGCTTTGAGCTGCGCGGCATTCCGCCGATGGCAGCTGGCGCAGCGCGCATCCGCATTACGTACCAGGTCGATGCTGATGGCTTGTTATCGGTCGCCGCGCGCGAGTTAAGTTCTGGTGTTGAGGCCTCAATCACGGTCAAACCATCTTATGGCTTGGGTGACGATGAGGTTGCCCGCATGTTGCAAGACTCTTTTGCCTCGGCAGAAGGTGACATGCAACTACGCGCGCTGAAAGAAGAACAAGTCGAAGCCGAACGTATTTTACTGGCGACTGAATCAGCACTGCAAGGTGACGCTCAGCTTTTATCCGAAACCGAAAAAACCACGATTGCAGGCCTGATGGGCGTAGTACGTCAGCAAGCCCAAGGTAGCGACCACAATGTTTTAAAAGCAGCGATTACAGCGTTGGCGGATGGTACTGAAGAATTTGCTGCGAGACGCATGGATCAAAGCGTGCGTACTGCCTTATCTGGAAAAAAATTAGACGACATTTAAGCTCTTGCAAATACTATTGCAACAACGCGCAAGCGATCTGTCATCTGCACTAATGTCATTATTGAGAAAAGAATAGAGAACACCATGCCACAAATTATCGTTTTACCTCATCCTGTACTCTGCCCAGATGGCGCAGTGATCGAAGCCGAAGAAGGAAAATCTCTGTGCGAGGCGCTGGTAGAAAGCGATGTAGAAATCGAACATGCCTGCGAGATGTCCTGCGCGTGTACTACTTGTCACGTCGTTATCCGCGAGGGATTTAAATCCTTAAACGGCTCAACTGAGGACGAAGAAGACTTGCTCGATGCGGCCTGGGGATTAGAAGCTAACTCCCGCTTGTCATGCCAGGTCAAACTCGGCAAGCAAGACATCACGATAGAAATCCCGAAATATACAATCAATCACGCACGCGAGAATCATTAAACTCGTTGTCAGAAATGAGGAGCGCATCATGAAATGGATAGACTCTCAGCAAATAGCCGAAGCGCTGTACGATAAATTCCCGGATATCGATCCGCTGACGATACGCTTCACCGACCTGCATCGTTGGGTCTGTGAGTTGGCGGAATTTGACGACGATCCGCAACATTCTGGCGAAAAAATTCTGGAAGCGATCCAGATGGCATGGATAGAAGAAGCCCGTTAATTGCTTCCATAAGCATATACTCCCCATTATTTTTAGCAATGATGCCAGATTGTCCAATATTTACTTGGACAATTAAATAATACACAGGGGCAGTATTATCCTAGAAGTATGGCAAAGCTTTAAAATAGCCGAAAAAAATCAAGACTAATTTCAGGCTTTCAACGACTATGTAGAAATCACCAGTCGAGCTATGTCCATCAAAAAATTTCTCGCTACAGCATGGATTTTTTCTAATGTAATTGAGCAGAATCAATAAATTCTTAAACAAGGCTCACGATCTGCCAGTTCATCAAACCCAAGCGCCTATAATAGAGGCCTTTCGGCAACTGCCGGTTCAGATGACTTTAGATCGATCTGTACCAGCCACCGCACTTCATAAGCGCTACATGAAACGAGTATCCATCAAAATTCGCATCCCTATTGAAATGGCATCTCCGGTGGAGAAACAGCTCATACATACGGCGATAATCGTATCCCCAATTCCCGAGTCATTATGCTGATGCATCCATTGAAACGCGGACAAATCCTTTGCACAATTTTGGCCTGCTCACTTTTAAGCTATTTGCTGACAAGCACAGTGCCAGCCCACGCAGCCAATGTAGCCAATGTAGCCAATGTAGCAGCAAGCAGCTCCGACAATATGATTGTCAATATCGATGAATTGTCCTCCTCTGAACTGCGCGACAAAATTGCTGCTGGCACGACTACGATTCTGGTTCCCATCGGTGGCACCGAGCAAAGCGGCCCCTATATTGCGCTCGGCAAACACAATACCCGCGCCTATGTGCTAGCCAGACAAATCGCACAAAAACTCGGCAATACCGTGGTGGCACCAGTCATCAGTTATGTGCCGGAAGGGTCTATCCATCCGCCGGTCGCGCATATGCGATTTACCGGAACGATTTCGATTCCTGATGCGACTTTTGAATCGATTCTGGAGGCAACTGCCCGTAGTTTTAAACAACATGGTTTTCGTCATGTCATCTTTTTAGGTGATCATGGCGGTTACCAAAAAAATGAGGACAAAGTCGCCGCCAAACTCAACCGCGAATGGGCCAACGATCCTGGCTGCCGGGTGATTGCCTTGCTGAATTATTACCGAATTACCCAAACCGCTTATATCGCAGATTTAAAGAGTCGCGGTTTTAGCGAAGCAGAAATCGGTACTCATGCCGGTCTGGCGGATACCGCATTGATGCTGGCAGTTGATAAATCCATGGTGCGCACTGAAGCTCTTGCTCGTGCCGCGAAGCCGGGACCGCAAGACGGCGTTTACGGCGACCCGCGACGCGCCACCGTAGAATTAGGACAATTAGGTGTACAGCGTATTGTAGAAACTTCCGTCAATGCCATCCGCGCAGCTTTGCGCGAGCATGAGGAAGCTACGATTAACAAACATAAATAAGCACAAATAAGCGTAAATAAGTAAGCGCAAGCAAAGGAAATAATGTTGAATCTGAATAAAACGTCTGCAAAATCATCTGCCAGCAAACTCAAAGTCAGTCTCGTATCTACAGCACTCCTTGTTGTCGCTGGAGTGGGTATCACGATGGCGACCCAAGTCATCGGCGCACCTGCCACCTCTGCCACTCCTGCAACGGTCAACGCGTTACCTTCAGCCATAGCGACGGTACCAGGCATGCCAGCGGTAATCGACCCACGCAATCTGTATAGCGAGAACGGCAGCACGCATTTAAGCCCCGTTGTTAATGATCATCTGGAGCGTGTTTACGTCCCTAACCTGCGTTCAAACGACGTGTACGTGATCGATCCGGCCAGCATGAAAGTCGTCAGCAAATTCAAAGTTGGCATCGCACCACAGCACGTCGTTCCTGCATGGGATTTGCGTACACTCTGGGTCGCCAATAACGCCGAACGCAGCAATAACGGCAGCCTGACACCGATTGATCCGCGTACCAGCAAACCCGGAAAATCCGTACCAGTGGATGATCCTTATAATATGTATTTCACGCCGGACGGTAAGTCCGCGATTGTTGTTGCAGAGGCTTTGCACAGGCTAGATTTCCGCGATCCGCAAACAATGGCATTGCAATACACGATTGATGCGCCTAAATGCGGTGGCATTAACCACGCCGATTTTTCGATTGACGGGCGCTATGCATTGTTTACATGCGAGTTCGAAGGCAGCGTCGCAAAAATTGATCTGGTCAACCGCAAGGTTCTTGGCTACTTAAAATTAAACGTGCCTCGTACCCGCTTTAAAGAAGGCGTTGATGCAGCTGCATCAGCACTGAACGGCCCTGCTGGCAGCGAAATTTGTACCTCAGCTAAAGGCATGCCGCAGGATATTCGCAGCTCTCCCGACGGCAAGCGCTTTTATATCGCCGATATGGATGCCGACGGTGTGCATATCGTCGATGGCGAAGCGTTTAAAGAAGTCGGCTTTATTCCGACCGGTTTGGGCGCGCACGGTATATATCCGAGCCGTGACGGCAAACAACTGTATGTCGCCAATCGCGGCACCCACAAAATCCACGGCAAACGTCGCGGCAAGGGTAGTGTCACCGTTATCGATTTCGCTAGCGAAAAAGTCGTAGCACAATGGCCGATTCCAGGCGGTGGTAGTCCAGATATGGGTAACGTCAGCGTCGATGGTAAATCTTTGTGGCTGTCTGGTCGCTTCGATGATGTGGTTTATCGGATTGACACAACATCTGGTGCGGTCATCCAGATCGCCGTCGGACAAGAACCACACGGCCTGACCGTCTGGCCTCAGCCGGGCAGATATTCTTTGGGACATACAGGCAATCTGCGTTAATTCAAATTAATGCACGTTAATGTGCATTAACGCGGCAAATAGAGTTAGCTTAAATTCACTGCGCTTGATTTCTCTCGGTCAATTGTATTTTTTGCGGCTATTAGCAAAGTGAGTTTCTTGCTTAAGCGTAAAAAGTATTTTAGTATCAATAAAATGATCAATTAGATTCTCTTGCGTCATTTAAATCTGCTACCCATTCCATGCAAGTGCGTTCTTTTGCTTGATGGCGTAAATGTTGACGGTAGCAGAAGCTAGAACACAGATCACATGCGCTAAGGCTCTGATTGTCGTCAATGTTGAGGCGATCATGAGCGTTCCAGTAGCACTCGCTAACAAGAAGTGATGCACAAGGATCTTGCAATGCAGTTTCAAGACTTTCTTTCTGCGGTTCGCGGTCGGCTCACCTTAAGGCTGGCGATCATTCTTGCCGTGGTATTTGGCCTGCTTGCCCCGTTTGTTATCCTTATCCCTTATTACCAAATCAGCATAGAATCAGCCGCCCGCGAGCGTACGACTGCGGATCATCAGCGTCTGGCCGATATTCTGGCAGTTATTTTGAGCGAACCGCTTTGGCAGATCACCCCAGAAATCGCCAAAGTATCCAGCGAGGTGGTGTATTCCGACCCGCGCGTGGCAGAAATCCGCGTCGTCACCCTACCCGACCACAAAGAATTCATTAGAAACGACACTCGTAGAAAATTACAAGAGGGTCCGTTTAAAGTAGAAAAACGCAAAATTAAACATGGTGAGCAAGTCATCGGCGAAGTAGAACTGACCTTGGCCGAAGATATTTTGCGAGAAACTCTAGCATCCGAATTTAAACGCTACGCCAGCTCAGCCTTTGTCTCATTAATCGTCGCAGTTGTATTTATTTTGCTGGTCTTGCAATGGCGGCTAGTTCAGCCGATTAAGCTCTTGATGACAGAATCAGACCAGCTAGCCAATGGGCAGCTCAACGAGCCTATCTCGTTTAAACGAGAAGATGAACTTGGTCACCTGGCGCTAAGTCTGGAAGCAACCCGGCAAGCGCTGCAAAGATCTTTCTCAGAACTTGAAGTTAAGAATCAGCAATTGCTTGAATACTCAGGCACGTTGGAATCCAAGGTCAGACAGCGTACACAAGAATTAGAAACCCTCAATCTCACGCTAGAGACTGCGCTCAATAATGTTAATAATGCGCAAAATGAACTCGCCCGCGTTGAGCGTATGGCGGCACTCGGCTCGATGGTGGCAGGCGTCGCTCATGAACTGAATACGCCACTAGGCAATTGCCTTTTGGTTGCCAGCACCTTAGAAGAAGAGACCAAACAATTAACGCGGATGATGGATGCGGGTGCAATGCGCAAATCCGACTTAACTCGCTATGCGAATACCGCTAATGAATCGACTAAATTATTGCTACGTGGCTTGCAACACGCAGCCCGTTTAGTCGGTGATTTTAAACAAGTCGCCGTAGATCAATCGAGTGCGCAGCGACGTCAATTCGGCTTGCTGATTACTTTGCAAGAATTAGCTGCATTACTCAATTCCAGTTTGCGCAAAACGCCGTTCACGCTAGAACTGGATATTCCAGCAGATATTCAGCTAGACAGCTATCCCGGCCCTCTGGGTCAAGTCTTCACTAATCTGGTCAACAACGCAGTCAATCATGGCCTGGATGGCTTACCTGAGGGGCGTATGTATTGCACGGCGCACCGTCAGGGCGACCACGTATTGATCGTGTTTGAAGATAACGGCAAAGGTATCGCACCGGAGGTCATTAAGCGCGTGTTCGAGCCATTCTTTACCACTAAATTTGGTCAGGGTGGCAGCGGTCTTGGGCTGTCCATCACTTTTAATATCGTCAGTAACGTGCTCGGTGGTGAAATCCGTGTTTCTAGCGAGCCAGCTAAAGGTGCCAGATTTGAAATCAGCATCCCGCTGGTTGCACCAGGACAAGCTAACTCAGCCAATCCTCTGTTAAACAACTGATCTATCGGTAATGCGCAATAAGTTTGTGCATTATCAGCTGTGCTCATGTGGTGTTTGACAACCATGAGCTTTCGCTACATATATACTCCCTATCTGTATACTTAATCTGTCCAATCACTCCCTAGTCATTTAGACGTTTTATAGAAATAATATGGGGAGTATCTAGATATTCATGTATTGATTCATATGTTAGTCGGTAAACCGTTACAATCTCACAAAAATTTCTAAAGCTCATCATGCGCCAATACCTCGACTTCATGCGCCATGTGCAACAACATGGCACTACCAAAACTGACCGCACCGGCACCGGCACCGTGTCAGTTTTTGGCTACCAAATGCGATTTGACCTGCAACAAGGCTTTCCACTGGTAACAACCAAAAAACTGCATCTGAAATCTATCATCCATGAACTGATCTGGTTTTTGGCCGGCTCGACTAATACCAAGTACCTGAAGGACAACGGTGTCTCGATCTGGGATGAATGGGCGGACGAGAATGGTAATCTGGGCCCGGTCTATGGATCACAATGGCGTAACTGGCCAGCGCCGGACGGTACTCATATCGATCAGATCAGCCAGCTCATCGCACAAATCAAAAGCAACCCGGACTCGCGCCGTTTGATTGTATCTGCCTGGAATGTAGCGGACATTCCACAGATGAAGTTGCCGCCCTGCCATGCCTTATTCCAGTTTTATGTAGCGAATGGAAAGCTCTCTTGCCAGTTATACCAGCGCAGTGCCGATATATTTTTAGGTGTGCCGTTTAATATCGCCTCATACGCTTTGCTGACCCATATGGTGGCGCAACAAACAGGTTTAGATGTCGGGGAATTTATCTGGACCGGCGGCGATTGCCATTTGTATTCAAACCACATGGATCAGGTCGCAGAGCAGTTGTCACGAGACACCTTTGCGCTACCAAAACTGATCATCAAGCATCATCCAGAATCGATTTTTGATTATAAATTTGAGGATTTTGAGATCGCAGATTACCAGTTTCACCCGCATATTAAAGCGCCTGTCGCAGTCTAATCAGAGATTTCATCAGCATGTCATCCTTCACAATTATTGTTGCGACTGATCTCCAGCGCGGCATTGGCGTCAACAACACGCTGCCCTGGCATTTGCCAGAGGATTTGGCACATTTTAAAAATACCACCAGCGGTCACGCGATTGTGATGGGGCGAAAAACCTTTGATTCGATCGGCAGAGCCTTGCCAAACCGACGCAATATTGTGATCTCTCGCAACCCAGCTTGGTCACATGAGGGCGTTGAATGTGTTTCCTCATTAGAGGCAGCACTGGCTTTGCTAAAAGATAAGACCCAAGATAACGCCAAAAATGAACAGGCGTTTATCATCGGCGGCGCAGAAATTTATCAACAAGCCTTACCGTTTGCAGACAAACTGATCATTACAGAAATACAACAAACTTTTAATTGTGACGCTTTTTTTCCACTGATCGAAGCGCAGGAATGGACAAAGATCAGCAGCGAACAACATCATTCTGAGAAAAGCCAGCTGGATTATGCTTTTGTCACCTATCAACGAAATAATTAAATCAGAAAAATACTCATGTCAGATTCAGAATTTCACGTCCACGGACCACACGACCACGAGTTAGAACATGCAGCACATAGCAACGATAGTTTTGCGGGCAAAATTGCCGTCATGACAGCCATCATGGCGACCGTTGGCGCATTATTTGGCTTTGAAGGCGGCGCTACGCAAAATGACGCAGCGATGTTTAAGAACGAAGCCGCGATCAAAAAAACCGAAGCCTCCAATCAATGGAACTTTTACCAGTCAAAATCGAGTAAACAGAACTTATCTGAACTAGCGATGGTCTTACCCGGCATTGATGTAGAGAAATATAAAGCCAAGGTCGCACGCTATGAAGTTGAAAAAGAAGAAATCAAGAAAAATGCAGAGAAATTAGAAGCAGAATCCTCAGAATGGGATAAGAAATCGGAAGAAGCTCTGCATCAGCATCATCGTTGGGCGCAAGCCATGACCGCTGTGCAAATTGCGATTTCTTTAGCGGCCATCACTCTGTTGACCAAGAAAAAGTGGTTACAATATGGTTCATATGGCGTTGCTGGAGTGGGCGTAATATTGGCAGGACTGGCCTGGTTGCATATCTGAGTAGTGAAGTAAAGCGTGGCGATAAAGAGTTACGATGAATAGTTACTGTCGCTGAGATACTTACAGGATACACAATGAAAAAAATACTACCCACTGCCCTACTTCTTCTGGCGACAGCATTGTCAGCACAGGCACAAACCTCCGAGTTTGCACAGTTAGTTCCCAGCACTTATTTACCTAAAGATGTGAATTTTTCACTCGGTGCTGCTGCCATTTCTGCCCCCCGCTACACCGGATCCGATGAGCGTCGTGTATTTGCGGCACCACTATTTGATGCACAGTGGAGAAATGGCATATTTCTAAGCTCGATTTCTGGGCTTGGCTACAACTTTTCTAAAGATCCCAGCCTGCAATATGGTTTGAGAATGACCGTAGAAGCCGCTCGTGATGAATCCAAATCCAGCAAGCTCCGCGGCTTGGGCGATGTCGATTCAGCGATTGAGCCCGGTGCTTTCGTCAATTATGTGGTCAACCAAAACTATTCTTTAAGCTCATCCCTGCGCTACGGCTCGGGCGTAGATCACAACGGACTGCAGCTTAGCTTGGGTGGGCGTGCAACAACCTCCCTCAACACGCACCACCGTTTATCCGCGAGTTTTGGTGCCAATTGGGCAAATACATCCTATATGCAATCTTATTTTGGTGTAACACCGACGCAATCTGCCAACAGCGGTTACACACCGTATGCGCCATCTGCTGGTTTTACCGATGTTAAAGTAGGTGCCAGCTGGAACTGGAATATTGATTCCAACTGGTCATTGACGACCGGTGCATCCGTTAAATATTTGACGGGCGATGCCAGCAAAAGTCCATTTGTATTTGAAAAAACACCAATTACGATATTTTCTGCTGCCAGCTACCGCTTCTAAAAGAGTTTGACTGCCTGCTTAGCAGAATACTGATTAAGTGCAGAGCATACGGTCAAGCGTTGGCAATATCCCCTCAATATGACGACAGGATGAAATTTTTTCCTAATCGTCCTTATTGGGGATTTTTTTTCACATTTCCACCCTCATATCTGAGAAAATTCGGTCTTTGAATTTTTCGGCGCGCAAGCGGTTGATCCAACCCGGACATCAATCTGTTTCCGGACTCACTTGCCCAGGCGTCTCCCCGTAACAGCTCTCTGGAGACCTCATGAAATTCCGCTTCCCCATCGTCATCATTGACGAAGATTTCCGTTCCGAAAATACCTCTGGCCTTGGCATACGCGCTCTTGCAGACGCGATGGAAAAAGAAGGCATGGAAGTGCTGGGCGTAACCAGCTATGGCGATTTGTCGCAATTTGCGCAGCAACAATCGCGCGCCTCGGCTTTTATTCTGTCCATTGACGATGAAGAATTTGGCGATGGTACCGATGAAGAAACAGATCATGCACTTAAATCCCTGCGTGCCTTTGTCGAAGAAATCCGCTACAAAAATGCCGATATCCCGATTTATTTGTATGGCGAAACCCGTACTTCACGCCATATCCCTAACGATATTCTGCGTGAGCTACATGGCTTTATTCACATGTTTGAAGATACGCCAGAGTTCGTCGCGCGTCATATTATCCGTGAAGCCAAATCTTACTTAGATGGTTTGTCACCGCCGTTTTTCCGTGCGCTGGTGCATTACGCGAATGATGGTTCGTATTCATGGCATTGCCCTGGTCACTCCGGTGGCGTCGCATTTTTAAAATCACCTATCGGCCAGATGTTTCATCAATTTTTTGGTGAAAACATGTTGCGTGCCGACGTTTGTAATGCAGTCGAAGAGCTGGGGCAATTGCTGGATCATACCGGTCCAGTTGCCGCATCTGAGCGCAATGCAGCGCGTATTTTTAATGCAGATCACTGCTATTTTGTGACCAACGGCACCAGCACCAGTAATAAGATGGTGTGGCACTCCACAGTGGCGCCCGGCGACATCGTCGTGGTAGATCGTAACTGCCATAAGTCGATTTTGCACTCCATCATCATGTGCGGCGCGATTCCGGTTTTCCTAATGCCAACCCGTAATCACCTTGGCATTATCGGGCCGATTCCGCTAGAAGAATTCAGCATGGAAAGCATCCGTAAAAAGATTGAGGCTAATCCCTTTGCACGCAATGCGAAGAACAAAAAACCACGTATCCTGACGATCACACAATCCACCTATGATGGCGTGTTGTACAACGTAGAGACACTCAAAGATTTGCTGGATGGCGAAATCGACACGCTGCATTTTGATGAAGCCTGGTTGCCACATGCGACTTTCCACCCGTTTTATCAAGACATGCATGCGATTGGCAAAGACCGTCCGCGCGCTAAAAAATCGATGATTTTTTCTACGCAATCGACCCACAAACTGCTGGCCGGCATTTCGCAGGCATCGCAAATCTTGGTGCGTGAGTCAGAAACAGTCAAACTCGATAAAGACAGTTTTAACGAAGCCTATCTGATGCACACATCAACCTCACCGCAATACTCGATCATCGCCTCGTGCGACGTCGCAGCAGCGATGATGGAGGCCCCAGGCGGTACCGCCTTGGTTGAGGAATCTATTTTAGAAGCACTGGATTTCCGCCGCGCCATGCGCAAGGTAGATCAAGAATGGGGCAAAGATTGGTGGTTCCAGGTCTGGGGTCCAGATACCTTGTCAGAAAATGGCATGGCATCGCGCGATGACTGGATGATTAATGCCGAAGATGACTGGCATGGCTTCGGCAAACTTGCGCCAGGCTTCAACATGCTTGATCCGATCAAGGCGACGATTGTTACGCCAGGTCTGTCGTTAGAGGGTAACTTTAGCGCAACAGGTATCCCCGCATCGATCGTCACCAAGTATCTTGCAGAGCACGGCGTTATTGTCGAAAAAGCGGGTTTGTATTCCTTCTTTATTATGTTCACCATTGGTATCACCAAAGGTCGTTGGAATACTTTGCTGACAGCTTTGCAGCAGTTTAAAGATGATTACGACAAGAACCAGCCGATGTGGCGCATCTTGCCAGAATTCGCCGCAGCCAATCCGCGTTATGAACAAATTGGTCTGAAGGATTTATCGCAAAGCATTCATGAAGTATATAAAGCCAGTGACGTCGCACGCCTGACAACCGAGATGTATTTGTCCGACATGCAACCAGCGATGAAACCGTCTGATGCCTTTGCCAAAATGGCACATCGTGAGATAGAACGGGTTGCCATCAATGATCTGGAAGGTCGTGTCACAGCAATTCTATTGACGCCTTACCCACCAGGTATTCCCTTGTTGATTCCGGGTGAGCGCTTCAATAAAACCATTGTTGATTACCTCAAATTTGTTCGTGACTTTAACGAGAAATTTCCTGGCTTTGAAACCGACTGCCATGGTTTAGTTAAAGCAGAAGTGGATGGCAAGCGCGGTTATTTTGTAGATTGCGTCAGATTAGGTGCTGAGCTTGGCGAATAAACTGAGATCAAAACAAAACTCAGCTGAAATTCAGCTAAGAATCAACTGAGACGAAGTTGGGACGAAGTTGATATTCAACGACTACTGCGATCACGCATTGAGAAAAAAGCACTTGTAAGCCACAAGTGCTTTTTTCAGTTCAGGCGATGCAACGCAGCTGGGGCAGTTTTGCGTAAGTCCTATCTTTATATTGTGTTTTTCAGGATACAATAAAGCTCAACTCTCTATGAGCGGCAAAGGTATTGCATGAATGAATTGTCCACATTAGTACCGATTAAAAAAACAGAACTCAAAATTGGTGAAGCATCACCTTGGCCAATCTACGATGCTTGGGGCAATTTGTTGCTCGACTCTGGTTGTATCGTCAATAGCGAAAGACAACTAACTGATTTGATTGAAAATGGGTATTGCTCGGATGCGCTTTGGTCCGAGGTCGGAAAAAAATCTTCGCCGCCGATTTCCACCTTAAGCAAACCACCCGCAGCGGTCGCAAAACCGCCGGTATCTGAGCTAAATAAAGATGAGTTAATGGAGTTGGATAGCGTGCGCTGGCACGTTGGAGAAATTTTCTATCTGCAAGTGCATGACAATGCTGCTCTCAGGTATACCGTGCGCCTGATCGGTTTTGTTAAAAACAAATCCATCATGGTGAGTCCACCTATGATGGATGGCAAAGGTGCCTTGATCAGAGATGGCCAGACCTTTATCGTGCGAGCGTTCCCCGGCAAAAAAGCGTATGCCTTCACTGCCTCAGCGATCAAGTCGGTATTCACGCCGTATGCCTACCTGCATTTGTCTTACCCCAAACAAGTACGCTGTACGACAATACGACAAAACTCCCGCGCCAATGTGAAAATTGTCGCCGCCGTCTCGATTGGAGAACCAGAGCAAACTGCGGCAGCAACCCTAGGCGATTTGAGTATGGGTGGCAGTTCTGGCGTGATGAAAAAATTGATCGGTAAAAAGAACGATCTTGGCACTCTCAAGTTCAAAGTTAATGCGGCAGGCAACGATGAGTTTTTGGTACTGAAAGTAATATTGCGATCCATATCTCCCACAGAAACTGGCGACGAATATCGCTATGGTTTTGAATTTATTGATGTGCCAACCCAGTCCAAATTAATTTTGTCTGCGTTTGTACACCAAACATTGGCAGAAATTGAATGACAATCTGGCACTAATAAAAATTTAGTCCGCCTAAATCATCTCGGCTTCTGTTGTATTTTGTTCCCACATTTATGTCGCCCCCCTAGGGTTTTTATTCGTCATCTTCAGGCGGTATTTCCATGTGGAAATTTATGCTAATGTGTAAGAAAGCGTAAATACCATTTTTAACCACTTGTTTGCGACCGGGGTTGGGGTAATCAGCCTTACATAATTTAATCGTAAAATGCGGAAGATTGCTGTTACAGAAAATATGATTTAAATAACACAAGTGCCTAGAAGTGCCACCTAGCACAGACACTCTGAAAAATATACTCATAGTAAGTATATTTTAATTGTCCATATAATCATTGGACAATACGGCATTTTTTTAATAATTAACTGGGAGTATATTAAAATTACTCCGTAAAATTTTTCTATAAGATTCCTTTGTATCGCAGTCGCATTACCTATAAATGAAGAGGGCTTACATGTCTCTGAATTTCAACGAAATTCAACGAGATTTTGCACAAGCCCACATCTCTTACCCCTATTAAGTACCTATTCAACGGAGATGCATCATGCCGTATCGTTTGATTAAATTAACTGCCACCAGCGCCCTGCTCGCTCTACTCGCATCATGCGGCGGCGGTGGCGGTTCCGGCACCAATAGCGGCGGCGGAACCTCGGTCGCACCACCAGTTGTTGTAGTGCCACCGACCCAGGCGCAGGCATCCCGCATATTAGGACAAGCAACCTTTGGCGCAACGACAGCGGACATCAATAGCGTGGTCGCTAGTGGCTACAGCAGTTGGATTGACACCCAGTTCACGCTTCCGCAAACTCTGCATCGTACTTATATGGACAGCATTAGCGCGACACTGCCCGCAGGTACCACGATCAATCAAAACCAATTTTTCGAATCATTCTGGCAGCAAGCCGTGACTGGTCAAGATCAACTACGTCAGCGCATGGCCTTTGCGTTATCACAAATTTTTGTAGTGTCGTTCCAAGACAGTACTGTTGCCAATTTCCCGCGTGGTGTCGCTTCTTACTACGACACCTTGGGTAGCGACGCTTTTGGTAATTTCCGCAAACTATTAGAAGACGTCACTTTACATCCGATGATGGGGATTTACCTGACATCAATCCGTAATCAAAAAGAATCTGGTACCCGCACCCCAGACGAAAATTATGCCCGCGAAGTAATGCAATTGCTGACCATTGGTTTATATGATCTGAACCCGGACGGCACATTGAAGCTCACTGATGGAAAACCGACAGAAACTTACACCAGTGCTGATATTACTGGCATGGCAAAAGTATTTACCGGTTGGAGCTGGGCAGGTCCGGACAAATCAGATAGTCGCTTCTTTGGCGGTACGCCAGATGCGAATCGTGATTGGCAGCCGATGCAGAGCTATCCAAAATTTCATTCCACTTCTGAAAAAGCATTTTTAAAAACGACGGTGCCAGCCCAATCTACTGCGAATCCAGAAGCAAGTTTAAAAGTCGCCCTGGATACTTTATTCAATCACCCGAATACTGCTCCGTTTTTTAGCAAACAATTGATACAACGCCTGATTACCAGCAACCCTAGTCCGCAATATGTTGGTAGGGTCGCTGCGGTATTTGCCGATAATGGCCAAGGTGTACGCGGTGATATGAAGGCCGTCATTAAAGCTGTTTTGTTAGATACTGAAGCCCGTACCGACGTCAGCAGCACCACAACCACCGCTGGAAAATTACGTGAACCGGTAGTCAGGCTGGCAAACTGGATGCGCTCGTTTAATGTGGCATCGACCTCCAAACGCTTCTTACTTGGCAGCCTGGACGATCCGCTCAGCGCATTGGGGCAAACGCCGATGCGCTCATCATCGGTCTTCAATTTTTATCGTCCAGGTTACGTGCCACCCAACACCAGTCTGGCTACCTCCGCGCCCCAGCTAGTTGCGCCAGAATTCCAAATCACCGGAGAAACCTCGGTGGTCGGATATTTAAATTTTATGCGCGATGTCATCCCCAACGGGACCGGTTCTTCACGTGATGTCAAAGCCGATTACACTAATTTGATTGCACTGGCAGATACACCGGACAAACTATTGGATCAGGTAAGTCTGTTGCTGACATCCAATCAGATGAGTGCTACTTTGCGCAGCCAGATACTGGCTGCGGTCAACTCGGTCGCGATCTCGACCACCAGCACCACTGCGGCCGATACCGCCAGAAAAAATCGTGTCTATCTCAGTATTTTTCTGACGATGGCGTCCCCTGAATATATCGTACAAAAATAAGCGGAGCCCAACATGAGCCATAAAATGAATGCTTCTCGTCGTGAATTTTTGCGCATGTCGTCGATGTTATCGGTCGTCGGCGCAACCACTGCCCCTTTCGCGATCAACCTCGCCACCATGGCATCTGCCGCAGCACAATCTGCACCCACAGATTACAAAGCCTTGATTTGCCTCTTTATGAATGGCGGTAACGATCACGGCAACACGGTGCTGGCAACGGACAGCACCTCGTGGACCCAATATCTTTCAGTAAGAACGACCACGGACACTGGCTCCATCGCATTGCCGGCAGTCGGTGCGCCGGGCGGCGTATTACCAATCACGCCCGCGACGACACAAGCCGGACGCAGCTTTGCGCTGCACCCTAATTTAGTAGAATTAAAAGGGCTGTTTGACAACGGCCGGGCTGCCATTATCAGCAACGTTGCACCGCTGATCGTACCAACGACCTTAGCGCAATATAAAGCTGCCAGCGTGCCATTGCCACCCAAACTGTTCTCACACAATGATCAGCAGTCCTTATGGCAAGCCTACGCGCCAGAAGGTGCGGCGTATGGCTGGGGCGGGCGCATGGGTGACTTGATGGCGGCGAATAATAGCAACCCGATTTTCACCTCCATCTCTGCCTCTGGCAATGCTGTTTTTTTAGCGGGTAAAACGGTCAATCAATATCAGATCAGCTCCTCAGGTGCAGTACCGATCGGTGGTCTGAGTGGTGCCCTGTTTGGATCAACGGCAGGTGCCAATCCGCTGAAAGCAATTATCACTGCCGATAATCCGCACTTGTTTCAAAAGGAACATGCGGCAGTCACCAATCGCTCCATCAATGCGCAAAGTATACTTAGCCCGGCAATGGCGGTCGCGGGGCCAACCGGCGTGCCCAACCCTACCCAATATACCAACCCCAATACCGGCGTGTTGGCGACTAATTCATTAGCAGTGCAATTACAAACCGTGGCACGCATCATCGCCGGTCGCAATGCCTTGGGTGCGAAACGGCAAGTATTTTTTGTCAGTATGGGTGGTTTCGATACGCATGATTTTCAGCGTGCTAATCAAGCCGATCTGATGGCAAGGCTTTCGCATGCTATTGCTTATTTCGATGGCATCATGGGTAATCTGCAAGGCACTGACTTGCGCAGCGCAGCCACACTTTTTACCGCATCCGATTTTGGTCGTACCTTTACCAGCAATGGCGACGGCACCGATCACGGTTGGGGCTCGCACCACTTTATCGTTGGTGGCGCAGTCAAAGGCAATAATATTTACGGCACCTTCCCCGTCACCGGACTAAAACATACGCAAGACGTAGGCTCAGGTAGTTTGTTGCCACAGTTCTCGGTTGATCAGTACGGTGCAACGCTAGCTAGCTGGTTTGGCCTCAGTGCTACCCAAATTAGCGACGTGTTCCCAAACATTAAAAACTTTAGCAACCAGAACTTAGGCTTTATGAGCTAAGGACGATAGGCGGACTCAATACGATCTGCGCAAAATCAATTCAGCTATTCTTCATCGATGGAAAAATCTGGTTGGTTTTGCGTATATTTTTTAGAATAATTCAATATACTCCCCTGCATTTTTAATAAAAATACCCTATAGACCAATGATTATATGGACAATTAAATATACTCATATGAAGTATGATTTACTCATGCAATCAAAGGTCAGGGAGTTTTTTTAAAAGATAGATCGTGCGGTCAAGGTAGTAAAGCGCTCCAAAGCATACGTGCCAGCTAAAGAATTACCGGTCGGGTCTAATCCTGGCGACCACACTGCCACCGACAACTCACCCGGCACAATCGCCAAAATCCCACCACCGACACCACTCTTTGCCGGCAAACCCACGCGGTAGGCAAAATCACCTGCGGCATCATAAGTGCCGCAAGTCAGCATTAAGGCGTTTAAACGTTTGGCAGAACTGGCGTCCAAGATTTGCTGGCCGCTCCAGGGTATCGTGCCATGTTGTGCCAGAAAACTACCCGCCTTCGCCAACTCCTCACAAGTCATGGTGATAGAGCACTGACGGCAGTAACTATCAATCACCGTTTTGACCGGATTATACAAATTGCCAAAATCCTTCATCAAATGTGCGATGGCATAATTTCTATGCGCTGTTTCGCGCTCAGACTGCGCAACGACCACATCAAAATCAACCGTCACTTGATCTGCAATCAAACGCGCAAACTGCAATACCGCAATGTCTGACTGTACAAATCGAGTCGATAAAATATCGTTAATTACCAGAGCACCCGCATTGATGAACGGATTACGTGGCTTACCTCGCTCATACTCCAGCTGCACCAAAGAATTGAACGGATTACCGGAAGGTTCGCGCCCGACCCGCGCCCAGATCGCATCCCCTTCACGCGAAAACGCCAGCGCCAAAGCAAATAATTTAGTTACACTCTGCAATGAGAATTTTTCTTGCGCAGCACCGATAGAAAACCTGCGCCCATCCAGACCATAAATCGCCATACCAAATTGATACGGAGATACTTGAGAAAGTTGCGGAATATAACTGGCAACCTTACCTTGCGAAAGCAAAGGCTGCACCTCAGCATAAATCGTTTCAAGAATAGACTGGTAGTCAAGTGAGTCAGGTATCAACATAATGCGCTCAAACGTAATCGGGCTAACAGCTTAGCACGCAGCATCCTGATATATTAGGCGACAGCCAACACAGCTGGGGCAGCAACATAGAGATCGGCCTTGGGACTGAGTTAAGAGCTAAGTGAAGGACTGAAAGAGAAGACGTATTAGGTGTATTAGGTACGACATTAGCGCGCCGATTCTGGCGCACTAATGTGTTTGATGAAGTGTATTTTGAATACGAGTACAGTAAAAGAATTAAGCCCTTGGCAAAGTAACGCCCTGCTGACCTTGGTATTTTCCGCCACGATCTTTGTACGATGTTTCGCAAATTTCATCGCTCTCAAAAAACAAGACCTGAGCACAACCCTCACCCGCATAAATCTTGGCTGGCAATGGCGTCGTGTTAGAGAATTCCAAAGTCACATAACCTTCCCACTCTGGCTCAAACGGCGTCACATTCACGATGATGCCGCAACGTGCATAGGTTGACTTACCAAGGCAGATCGTCAATACGCTACGCGGAATGCGGAAGTACTCCATGGTTCTGGCAAGTGCAAATGAATTGGGCGGAATGATGCAGACATCGCCTTTAAAGTCGACAAACGACTTCTCATCAAAATTCTTAGGATCGACGATTGTGCTGTTGATATTAGTAAAAATCTTAAACTCGTCAGCGCAACGAATATCGTAACCATAAGAAGAAGTACCGTAACTAACAATCTTCTCCTCACCACGCAAACGCACCTGCCCCGGCTCAAACGGCTCAATCATGGCATGCTCTTGCGCCATACGGCGTATCCATTTATCGGCTTTAATACTCATGTGTTTTCTACCCAGGTTGGTTTGATTTTGGATAGGATTTTACGCGAAATTGACACAAAAAAAACTACATATGCAGATTGCACACCGCTTTCAACACAATGAAGACATCAAAATAGAGATTTACAAGTTTTCATAAGCCACAACTTGGCTCTGTTTCCATTTGCGCCGCAGCATGCTTGGCATACTCAACCTGCACTTCTACCGGCAAATGAATATTGTTCTTCACCGCGGTCATTTCAGCCAAGATGGAAATCGCAATTTCTGCCGGGGTTTTACTACCGATGTATAGGCCAATCGGGCCATGCAGTTTGGCGAGTTGTGCATCGCTAACGTCGAATTCTTTGAGTCTTTCTCGCCGTTTGCTGTTGTTGGCGCGGGAGCCGATGGCACCGACATAGAAAGCATCGGATTTTAAAGCTTCCATCAGCGCTAAATCGTCCAGCTTGGGATCATGAGTTAAGGCGACTACTGCGCTGCGGCTATCTAATTGCATCTCCTGCACCAGATCATCTGGCATGGCGTGCACGACTTGTACGCCTTCTACTTGCCATCCTGCGCGGTATTCTTCTCTGGGGTCGCAAACGGTGACGTGGTAATCCATGCCGACCGCAATGCTGGCGAGGAAGCGGGACAGTTGCCCGGCACCGATAATCAGCAAACGCCAGCGTGGGCCATGTATCGTCGTAAGTGCTGTTTCTGAAATCTGTAAGCTCATCGCCGACTTCGCCAGATCGAGTCTGACCTCACCAGTATGCAAATCTAATCTGCGAGCCACCAACTCATGTTGCGCTAATCTTTGTAGTAATTCTGAAATCCGGCTGTGCGCGGATAAAGGTTCTAATGCCAGTTGTATCGTGCCGCCACAGGGCAAGCCAAAACGATGCGCCTCATCGGCGGTGATGCCGTAAGTGACGATCTCTGGCAAGGTACGTTGTATGCCTTCTTGCCTGACACGTTCAATCAAATCGTCTTCGATACAACCGCCAGAAACGGAGCCGACTACTTGTCCGTCATCACAAATCGCCAGCATGGCACCTTCTGGTCTGGGACTAGAACCCCAGGTTTTGATGACGGTAACCAACTCGCATTTGCGTCCGGCCTGTAGCCATAAGGCGCAGACTTTTAGCACTTCCAGATCAATACTGTCCATGGCAATCCAAAATGAGGGTGCAGTACTTATGCGGCTTCCAGGCCATTTTTGCCTTGGAAGCCGCATAACGTATGCAGGATGAAATCGCTGAAATAGTGGATGAGATACGACTAAGTGAATTATTCTACGCTGAATCCACTTAGTCGCCCTTTAGCGCACAATTGCTATGCGGCAGCGATTTTCTCTGGTGTCAAAGGCAAACTACGCAAGCGTTTGCCAGTAGCAGCGAATAAGGCATTCGCTACGGCAGGCCCGATCAATGCAGTTGCCGGTTCACCGATACCGCCTGGTTTTTCGGTGCTTTGTACTAAGGTCACATTGATCTTAGGCATTTCATACATGCGTAAGACAGGATAGTTATGGAAGTTGGTTTGCTGCACGCGTCCATTTTCTAAGGTGATGTCACCATACAAGGCGGCAGTCAGTCCGAAGGCAATGCTGGACTGGATTTGTGCCTCGACCGTATCGGGGTTGACCATGTGCCCGAGATCAGCGACTACCGTAACTTTGTGCACTTTGATTTCATGCGCTTTATTGACAGATATCTCGGCAATTTGCGCCATGTAAGTATCGTAACCCTCCATCAACGCAATACCTAGCTTATGGCCTGCGGGCAAGGGCTTGCCCCAGCCTGCTTTAGTTGCTGCCTGTTTTAAGATGTTGGCAAAACGGGGTTGCTTGTCCAGCAGCGACATACGGAAAGCATAGGGATCTTTACCTGCAGCTTTCGCCATTTCATCGACAAAACTCTCGTTCGGAAATGCATTCAGTGCATGGCTGACTGAGCGCCAGTAACCGACACGCAAACCCGCATCATGGATGTACAAGTCTTGCGTCATGTTTGGAATGTCATACGGCACGACTGAGGCTTCTGCCATAAACGGATCGAGCGTATCTTTTGGCAAGCCAAATGCACGTTGGGTCACAGACTGTGAGGTCAGTTCAAACGTCAGTGCAACCGGTTTACCTTTCGCATCCAGCCCTGCTGCCATCCGGTTGAGCGCCATAGGACGATAGAAATCGTGCGTCGTATCATCCTCACGCGTCCATAACAGTTTGACAGGCTTGCCAACTGCTTTAGAAATCTGCGCCGCCTGCACGATAAAATCTAACTCCAGGCGACGACCAAAACCACCGCCGAGGAAGGTCGTTTTAAGCGTGATGTCTTCTGGCTTGATCGCCAATGCGGCAGCGACGGCACCTTGCGCGCCTTGCTGGAACTGAGTAGGTCCGATCAACAAACATTTACCGTCTTTGAAGTCGGCCGTAAAGTTCATCGGCTCCAAGGTTGCATGCGCTAATAAAGGCGAGCTGTATTCTGCCTTCAGTGTTTTGGCTGCGCCTTTCATGGCGACATCAACATCACCACCGGTTTTTTTGATGTTGATTTTTTTACCAGTCGCGGCAGCAGCACGGATGCCAGCCATCATGTTGGCATTGTTCAATTTTGCAACACTACCTTCATCCCACTGAACAACTAAAGTCTCACGTGCTTTTTTCGCACGCCAGTAGCTGTTCGCTACCACGGCGACGCCATCGGGTATCTGCACCACATCAATCACGCCGGGCATGCTACGTGCTTTGGTCGCATCATAGCTCTTGACCGTACCACCAATCACCGGGCATTGCTCTAAGGATGCGTACACCATATCAGGCAAGACAACATCAATCCCGTACTGGATTTTGCCGTTCACTTTATTCGGTGTATCTAAGCGTTTAGTCGCTTTGCCGATGATCTTGAAATCTTTAGGATCACGCAACACGACATCTTTAGGAACCGGTAATTTGGATGCCGCCTCAGCCAGTTCGCCATAGCTGGCTTGCTTACCGTCAGGACCTTTGACCATACCATTGCTGGTGCTTAACTTGGCGGCATCAACACCCCATTTATTCGCTGCGGCAGATACCAGCATCATGCGGAGCTGGGCCCCGCCTATACGCAATTTTTCCCATGCGTCGCGTACTGAGGTAGAGCCACCGGTGATTTGTGCACCGAGCAAACTATTGGTGTAAGCAGCGTTGGGAGGAGCGATTTCTACCTTGATATTTTTTAGCTCAACATCCAGCTCTTCTGCAATCAACATCGGCATGGAGGTGTACACGCCCTGCCCCATTTCAGAACGGGCGGAGATCAGGGTAATCGTGTTGTCGTCAGCGATGTGCACCCATGCATTTGGAGTATATAAAGTACCCGCGGCCTGCGCGTCACTCACACCCACGACGCTTGGTAAGCTGATGCCAAGCATCAAGCCACCACCAGCTAAAGCGGAAGTTTTAAGGAAACTGCGTCTAGTAGTTGTCATGGCGCGCCCCTCAAGCTGTTTTACGCATTTCGGCAGCGGCAGACTTAATCGCAGCACGAATACGGTTATAGGTTCCACAGCGGCAGATGTTACCGCTCATGGCGTTGTCGATATCGGTATCGCTGGGGTTTTTATTCGAGGCCAGCAAAGCGGCGGCGCTCATCAGTTGACCCGATTGGCAGTAACCACATTGCGGTACGTCATGCGCGATCCAGGCTTTTTGTAATACGTGGGAATTGTCCGCAGAGAGTGATTCGATGGTCGCAATTTTTTTACCTTCGACCGACGATACCGGCGTCTGGCAAGAACGGACGGGCACGCCATCCAGATGCACAGTGCAAGCGCCGCAAAGCGCCATGCCACAGCCAAATTTCGTCCCGGTCAAACCAAGTTCATCACGGATTACCCATAGCAACGGGGTATCCACTTCCGAACTGGACGACACTGCTTTGCCATTTATATTGAAACCGATAGCCATCTTTATCTCCTGATTTTATTGTGACAATTTGGAACACCTTGGTACACACTAAGTGCTGCTGGATGATGTTAGGCAAAAGTTATGCCATTCAAGTAATGTTTTGGCGGTGCTTATAAAATGTGGCTGTATCCGTACAAGTTGATGGCAGCACTATTTTAGTAACAAATTATTTAGTCTTTACACATAAAAAATCAGATACTCCCCCCAATTTTTATAAAAAACGCCCTATAGACCAAATAATATATGGACAACTAAATATACTTACCCACAGTATAAATAAATATGAAATATTTTAAAAGTTTGCCAAAGTGTGCTGACCGACAGACCAGCAAGCGGATGCGAAAATAAATCAGTAGTGTTACATTAGGAAGCTTGTAAAAACCCCTTAATCGAGATGCAGCGCTAGGCGTAAACGTAGCAATACGTCGGTATTGCGAGGCTTTACAACAACGCGATGCGCTCGATTAAGGGGTTTTTAGAAGTTTCCATTACAACGATTAAAAAAGCATACAGACCCATCCTCTATACGGAGTCCAGAAATGCGCCAGATCATGGAGCGAGGCAACGACGGTGCGCAAGCGACACCGCTATCACCCAGCCAATCCAACAGATTTATCTCTGCCGGAACCCATCCCGAATTATTAGCCGCGTCGCATTTGCGTTCTGCCGCTTATGGTTTAGAGCGTAAAGCCGCACCTGACTTCAGCAGTTTGAGCAATAAAGAACTGGCGCTGCTGATGGAACAAAATCATGCTTTGCACACCTATGCGCTACCAGTGATGGAAACGCTATATGAGCAGATTATTGATACCCACAGCATGGTGTTGCTGACAGATGCCAACGGCCACATCTTGCATGCGTTTGGCGACAAAGATTTTTTGCAAAAAGCAGATCAGGTAGCGATACGCCCAGGAGTGATGTGGGCAGAGCATAGCAAAGGTACCAACGCAATCGGCACCGCATTGGCTGAGGCCGCGCCTACTTTAATCCACGGCAGCGATCATTATCTGCAAGCCAATCATTTTCTGACATGTTCTGCCGCGCCGATTTTTGACTACCAAGACAAAGTGTTAGGAGTACTTGACGTCACTGGCGACTACCGCAGCTTTCACAAACATACGATGGCATTAGTCCGTATGTCGGCTCAGATGATAGAGAACCAGTTGTTCTCCGCCACATTTGAAGACGCTATCACCCTGCACTTCCATGCACGACCTGAGTTTATCGGCACCTTGATGGAGGGTATCGCCTGCTTTACACCAGACGGACGTTTTTTATCGGCAAATCGTAGTGCCTTATTCCAGCTTGGATTGCCATTAGCGTCCTTGACTTCAAATGGAAGCGCGCATAGTTTTAGCTCGCTGTTTGGGGTCGCCTTGTCATCGCTGCTGGATCATTATCGCAACGCGACTGCACAATTTTTATCGCTCTCATTACCGGGCGGAGTGCGGGTATCAGCACGCGCGGAACTTAAGCTGAAAAATAGCTTCTCACAATACGCGCAAGGACAAGAACAAGAACGACAAGACTACCAAAAGGCTTCAGAAAACCATCATCCAGCAGCGAATTACAGTTCACAAAATAGCCCCTCAAATAGCTCAAAACTACAAGCCCTAAACACGGGCGATCCGCTGATCGCTAATTTAATCAATAAAATAAGCAAAGTCGCCGAGCACGATATCAGCTTGCTGATCACGGGCGAAACAGGTACGGGCAAAGAGCTGTTGGCTCAGGCAATACATCAAGATTCATCCCGACGACAAGCTGCATTCATCGCAGTTAATTGCGCCTCGATTCCAGAGACCTTAATTGAATCAGAATTATTTGGTTATGAAGATGGCGCATTCACCGGCGCACGAAAAAAAGGTAGCATCGGCAAAATCCAGCAAGCGCATGGCGGCACTTTATTTTTAGATGAAATCGGTGATATGCCCTTAAGTATGCAAGCTCGATTACTCCGGGTATTGCAAGAGCGCAGCGTGATGCCGCTAGGTGGAAATAAATCTATTCATGTCGATGTAAAACTGATCTGTGCAACCCACCGTAATCTGCGCGAGCTGATTGCCAAAGGTGAATTCCGCGAGGACCTGTACTACCGGCTGAATGGGCTGGTCTTAAAACTGCCCGCTTTGCGCGAACGTTCTGATATGGCGGTGCTAGCTCAAAAAATGCTGACCGAAGAAAATCGGTCGCGCCATAAAAACGGCAGACCCTACCAAATTTCTAGCGATGTCATGCAGTTATTTAAGCACCACCGCTGGCCCGGCAATTTACGCCAACTCAACAACCTTTTACGCACGGCGATGTTGATGGCTGGCGACAATCATCAAATTTGTCGTGAACATTTACCGGAGGATTTTTTAGAGGAAATCACGACGCTGACCGAGTATCAACCGACGCTAGATCAGCCCGTCACCCATGTAAGCCATGTCACAGCTGACATCAAGCAAGCAGTCTTTAACGATTTATCCTCGGGTCAGGCCATCCAATCAGTGCAGACCATCAGTGAGGGTAAGTTACAGGATTTAGAAATTCAGGCCATACAAACTGCGTTGCAAAATCATGGCGGTAATGTCTCTGCTGCTGCCCGTGCTTTGGGCGTGTCGCGCAATACGATTTACCGAAAGCGCTAAAGCAGAGGATAGTCTGATTTGTGCTTCGCTAGGATCTGACTAATCTTCAATCAAAGCGAAGCGCGGCGTCTTAATACCATCCACTTCTATGGTTTCAAAAAACACGTCTTTAGCACGAGTCCAGACGCTACCATTATGTGAGCGGTACACAATCACTGGTGTCAAATCCGACTCTTGCGTTGCCTCATACAATAATTCGTACACGCCACCTTTGTAATGGCGGTAGCGCTGTACTGGTTTGTCTTGTATTTTATCCAGCACAAGCATGCTGGATTTTGGCGCTGGTACTGCGGTCTGTTTTTTTAAAAAGGCACCGACTTTAGCCGCACTGAGTTTATTGATTTCTTGTAGCAAGCGGGGATCAACGCTGCGCATGTCGTACTGTTTACCCAAATGGGCAGCAATGCGCAACAGCAAAGCCGAGGCGACTTCGGCATCAGCTTCTGCTCTATGCGCCGCGCCAGCAAAGCGGATACCCAAAGATGATGCCAGACGACCGAGTGAATAACTATCCAATCCAGGGAAAACCCGGCGCGCTAATTTGACCGAACACACGACCCCATCGTAACTAGGCCATAGACCTAAACGATCACTTTCTGCCTGCAAAAATTTCTCATCAAAACTAGCGTTATGGGCGGCTAAAGTATCGTTACCAATAAACTCGACCAGCTCAGGAATCACCTCTGATGCCGGTGGTGCTTTGTTGACCATCGCCTGGGTAATGCCAGTCAGTTCAGTAATAAAAGAGGAGATGCGGACATTACAATTGATCAGCGATACATAACGATCCACCACCTGATCGCCAACGATCCGCAGCGCCGCAACTTCGGTCACGCGACCGCCTTGTTCCGGGCTCATGCCTGAGGTTTCAAAGTCAATCATGACGATAGGTTTTTCAAACATGTTTGTGTTCTCTAATCTTTGTAATCTGTGTAATATAAGTGAACCGAGCGTGAACTGAGTGTTAACTTAAGCGTGAACATCTTAGTGAACGAATACACGCACTAAGGCAGCTATTGTAAACGCTAGCAGAGGCGAAATATCAGTCAGCACATATCCGCTCTACAGCTTGGAATTAACTAATAACAATCTGAAATTGTCTAAAATATTTTTAAGCGTCATCCCTCTTTTTTGTCCGGCTTTTTTTAACCGAGAATTTCTATTGGAACAGCGACAATAGAAATTCTCGGTTTAATACTATAAAAATATGAAAAAGCGTCTGCTACAAAGATTCACCTTAGCTCCTACTGACTTACTACGCGATCTGGTGTATCGCCGCTTGTGGACGTCGATACTGATCAGCTCGCTTGGTGCACAAGTGACGATGCTGGCGCTGCCTTTGACGGCTGCGATTTTATTGCATGCCACGCCGACTCAAATGGGTATTTTGACTTTTATGGAAACCTTGCCATTTGTGTTTTTATCGCTGCCATCAGGGGTGTGGCTAGACAGAGTGCGCAAATTACCCGTGTACGTCGTCGGTGAAATCTTGGTAGCGATTGCGGTCGCCAGTGTCCCGCTGGTCTGGTGGTTAGGTTCCATCAATATGATGTGGTTGTATGTGGTCGGCTTTATTATTGGCGCAGTTAATACAACATCAGGTACTGCCGCGCAAATCGTTTTAACCCAGATCGTCCCCAGAGAACGGCTGGTAGAAGCGTTTGCAAAAAATGCACTGGCAAACTCTGGTGCAGAGATCGCGGGGCCAGCCGCTGCCGGTAGCTTGATTAATCTAATGGGGGCACCACTGGCACTGATGACCGATGCATTATTACTACTCAGTTCCGCCACCATTTTACGTGGGATTAAAGTCAATGAAGTCAGACCTGATATTGAGGGCGCGCATTTTTGGAATGACCTTAAAGCAGGTATTCAGTTTGTCTGGAATAAACCTTTATTAGTCTCCCTCGCAGCGACCGTCGGAGGCTGGCAGCTTTGCTACAACGCGGCGCTGGTCGTACAAATTTTATTTGCTACCCGCACTTTGGGCTTATCAGAACAAGCAGTTGGTCTCAGTTATATGGGCATGGGGATCGGTACTGTTATCGCCAGTATCTATGGTCATCGCATTAGCCGTAGCATAGGCCCCGGCCCTTGCATGGTGCTCGGTATCAGTATCTGTGGGTTTGGCTGGTCTTTGCTGGCAATAGCACCAATTGATTACTGGGGCGTAATTGCTTTCACGATCATGCTGGTGTGCTTCTCTATTGGTGGCGTGCTGATTTTTATTAATTTTTTGGCGTTGCGGCAAGCAGTTACTCCAGAACCGCTGCTCGGCAGAATGACGTCCACGATGCGCTGGCTGATTTTGCTACCTGCCGGCCCCGGTGCATTAATCGGCGGCTGGATGGGCGAGCACCTTGGCTTACGCTACTCACTCGGTTTTGCGGGCGTCGCCGCCCTGCTACTGGCCTTGGTGGCATGGCGCAATCCAGTCATCCGTGGCATCACAGTGTTGCCAAATTTAAACAAGCATGAAATTTGAGCGAAATTACCGGGATGTCGCCATATAATGCCCGATTAGCACTTCTGCCCCAATCGGGCTGGAATAGGTAAGTTCTAAAAATTCTCTGACAGAGACAGCGCAAGCCACAAAACTCGCTGCACATCTATCGGATTTTTGAATTTCCCAATAACCGAGCTAGGACACACAATGTCTTCCAGTTCATGTTGCGTAATTTTTTTGCGTAGTTTTTATTAGATTGACACCAAGGTAAAACAATGCCAAACGACACCTCTGTTCAACCCGCCTTTAAGCCCTACATTCCCGCATCAGCCCAACTTCCAGAAATGACCATCCGCGCCCTAATCATGGGTGTGGTACTGGGCATTATCTTTGGTGCGTCATCTTTGTATCTGGTGTTAAAAGTTGGCCTTACGGTCAGCGCTTCGATTCCAGTGTCGGTGATCGCGATTACCTTGTTCCGCGTATTCCAAAAAATGGGTGGCAAAGATTCCACTATTCTGGAAAACAATATCACCCAAACTGCTGGCTCTGCGGGTGAATCCATCGCCTTTGGTCTTGGCGTGACGATGCCAGCGATTTTGATTCTGGGCTTTGATCTGGAAATCTGGCGTGTCATGCTGGTTGGTGTATTGGGCGGATTGCTCGGTATTTTATTGATGATACCGATGCGTCGTACCTTGATTGTCGACCAGCATTTAGAACTGAAATACCCCGAAGGTACTGCCTGCGCAGAAGTATTAAAAGCTGCAGCTAATCAAAGCTCACGTGATGCGGCTGGCGAAGGCGACAATCCTAATGCGTTTGCTGAGGCCAGTAAACGCGCGAAAATTATTTTTGCTGGCTTTGGTGTTGGTCTGCTGTATAAAATCGTCAACGTCGCTCTCCGCGGCTGGAAAGATACGCCAGAAGTCGCGTTCGGCGCACCGTTAAAAGCAGGATCAATCGGCGCAGAAATTTCGCCGGAATTACTTGGTGTCGGCTATGTCATCGGCCCACGTATCGCATCAACGATGGCGGCTGGCGGCGTTATGTCTTATTTGTTGCTGATCCCGATGATCAAGTTCTTCGGTGATGCATTGACTGTGCCGGTCAGCCCGGGCACGACCTTGATTAGCGCAATGAGTCCTGGCGCTATCCGCAGTTCTTACATCTTGTATATCGGCGCAGGCGCGGTTGCTGCAGGTGGTTTAATCAGCTTGATGCGAGCCATGCCAACAATCTGGCGCAGCCTGTCCAAAGGTATTGCGGGAATGCGCAACACCACTAATGCAGTCAAATCAACTTTGCGTACTGAGCAAGATATTCCGATGAAATGGGTCGTCATTGGCTCGCTGGCGATTATTGCCATCATCACCGCGGCAACGCCTTTGCATATGAATATCCTCGGTGCGATTTTGATTTTGGTGTTTGGCTTTTTATTCGCGACGGTGTCATCCCGACTGACGGGTGAAATCGGCTCATCCTCCAACCCGATCTCCGGCATGACTGTGGCGACTTTGCTGTTTACCTGCCTGATCTTTTTATTGATGGGCTGGACTGGCGGACAATATTATGTGACGGCATTATCGGTCGGCGCGATTGTCTGTATCGCATCGAGTAATGCTGGCTCAACTTCACAAGATTTAAAAACCGGATATCTGGTCGGTGCAACACCACGCTTGCAGCAGTTTGCGATTTTGGCTGGAGCACTCACTTCTGCTTTGGTTTTGGGTCCGATCTTACTTAAACTCAATGAGAGCGCGACCACCTATGTACCAGCAGCACAGGTCGCACCTAATCTGGTCACCGATGTCAACAAACTGACGGATACAGCGCAACTCACCGGCACACAAGCTGAGGCAGATAAAGCAACTTATAAAGTCTGGCAAAAGAGCGATACCGTTGGCGGCCCTGCTGGCAAGTATCTGGTAGACAATGCTGGCAAGGTTGTCTATATGGTTGATCCAGGCATTAACGGCACTTACAAAGAATTACCGGATGGCACCAAGGTTGCTAAATTTGATGCGCCAAAAGCGGTATTGATGTCTTACATCATCAAAGGTATTTTGGATCAAAAATTACCTTGGACTCTGGTGATCTTCGGTGTGATGATTGCCGTGATTTTAGAAATGGCTGGCATCCCTTCATTGGCGTTTGCGGTTGGCGTGTATTTGCCTTTATCCTCCTCGGCACCTTTGTTTATCGGCGGGATGATTCGCTGGTTGGTAGATCGTCGCAATAACAAACTAGATCGCTACAAAACAATGACGGATGAAGAGAAGCAAGCTGCAGGCGATAGTAGTTCTGGCGTCTTATTGTCTTCAGGCTACATTGCTGGCGGTGCATTGGCCGGTATCTTCATCGCTTTCAGCGCTGGTATTCTGACCAATTTTGATAAGTCCATCGGTGACTGGGCAACGGCGCATAATCCTTTCTACGAGGGTATCAACTCAAACGCCTTGTCGATGATTCCTTATGTGCTAATCGTATTGCTACTGTATTTTGTCGCTAGGGAAAAGAAAACTAGCTAAGCTTTTTTAATATGCCAGACGCTTAGGCGTAGATATCTAACTAAACAGCCTAACTAAGCAGCAATATAAAAATTAAAAAGAGCTTAAGCGCCAAAAGCGTTTAAGCTCTTTTTACTTCTACAGCCCCGGAGGCGACATGAATGAGGACAATCTCAGCAGAAATCTATTTACCGTTGCGACTTACTATATCCCGACCGACGCTTGCATAGTCCAGAGTTGTCTGGTGGCTGCGGGCATCCCCGCCGTGATCGCAGACGACAATCTGGTGCAGACCGACACCCTGCTGACTGCGGCATTAGGTGGCGTACGGATTCTGGTGCCAGAATCTTATTTGCAGCAATCACAAGAAGTCATCGCCGCCTTCAACCGTGGTGACTATCGGCTTGATGATAATGTCGATGTCGGTGAGCTTGAGTAAACGACTCTTAATATACTCGTATCTAGTATATTAAGAGTGTCCATATAATCATTGGACAATAAGGCATTTTTAATAAATAAAATGGGGAGTATATTCAATTGAGCCAATTGAGCCGATCTCACATTGATCACAATGATGACAATGATGACAATGATCACAATAGCGCGACTGTCGTCCTGATTACCGGCTTTGACGCCTTCGATCAGCAAAGCATCAATCCCTCATGGGAAGCAGTTAAGGCACTGGCCGATTGGCACTGCCAAGGAGCTAGCATCAAGACGCAATTGCTACCCTGCGTATTCGGTAAGGCGATCACGGTGTTAGAACAAGCCATTACCGCTTTAAAACCGGCGATCATCCTCTGCGTCGGTCAGGCCGGCGGGAGAAGCGGTATCTCGATTGAGCGCGTCGCCATCAACATCGACGATGCGCGGATTGCCGACAATGCAGGCGAGCAGCCGATCGATCATCCGGTCATCAGCGGCGCCCCAGCGGCCTATTTTTCTAACTTACCGATCAAAGCCATCGTGCATCAGCTTCGCGCTGCGGGTATTCCCGCCGCTGTCTCAAATACTGCGGGTACCTTTGTTTGTAACCATCTATTTTATGGCTTGATGCATCATCTGGCGACGCGTACGCTTGTTACCGAGGCACAAACCACTGAGCCAAAAACGATGCGAGGTGGCTTTATCCATATCCCTTACCTGCCCGAGCAGGTGGCACAAGCTGGTACACAACCAGCAGATGCACCCAGCATGGCACTAGCGACGATGGTGAGAGGATTACAGATCGCGATACAAACTAGCCTTAGCCTGGAAAAAGACATCATAGAAACTGGCGGACATCTAAACTAAATGACAACAAAGTCGCTATACAATCAATCCATAAATAAACCAAGCTGCCATAGCTGAAAACAATGAGCCAGCACAAGAATGGTATGATGCGGAGCAATGTCAAAACAAATCGGAACAAATCAAACTGGTTCAAAACCAGTCAGCGCAGACTACAACAGCAAGCTATCCATCAATCTATTTGAATTTTTCGCCTAGTGCCACAAGCTTAGTAGCAAAATCGCACTCACTTGTTTCAACCGAATATTCAACAATAGCAACATCTAACCCAACACGAGATTGTATGACAGACTACTATTTTGTTCTGGGGATCACGCCAAATGCGACTTTAGCGGAGGTAAAAAAAGCCTTCCGGCTGAAGGCGGCAGAGTTTCATCCAGATCGCAACAGCTCTGCCCTTGCGCCGCAAAAATTTCATGAATGCAAAGAGGCCTATGATGTCTTATCGGACGACGCAGCGCGTGCCGCTTACGACGAAAATCGTCGCCGCAATTTGCTAGACGATCCGCTGCAAACCGCCAGCGAGATTTGGAAGAATTATTTATCAGGAGTACTGCAGTGAAACTTTCCCAATATTTTCAAGACATCCAGTCTGTGTATGTGGCAGAACTGGAAGATTTAACCAGCGATTCTGAAGGCAAAGATGTTCTGCGCCATCGTCTCAAAGAGAAGCGTGATCAGGTGCCGTTTTTGTTGCCGATGATGAAGAGCAATCCAGAAATGGTCGCAGTCGCTTTCCATAATGCATTTAAATATCTGAATCCCTTAAAAGTTGAGTCACTGATTTCTAAACCGATCAGTCAATTACCGCACTGGAAAGATCTGTCCAAAGACGTGCGCTTAGAGCCCTGGGCGGAATCCCTCAGCAAAACAGTGCTCGGACATGCAGACGGTGACCAATTCATGGTGATTGCCGCCGCACTGGAATATCTGAATAAGAGCAAAGACTCTCGCGCAGTCAGCCCGTCTAACGCTTCTGACGAAGAGCTGGATGAAGATGCTGAACATCAAGACGGCGGCGTCCATGATGTCCATGGCGTACGCAATGATATGGATGACGGCGACAGCGAAGATGGTTACGATTTAGAAGAGGCTGGCGCAGACTTTTTGGCCGAACAAGGTTTTGATCGCAAGGATTAATGAAGATGGATGATAAAAAAACGTACTACCCCGCGCTGATACAAGCGCAAAGCCTGATCAAAGTCGGCGACATCGTCGGTGCAGAATCTGCTTTGGCAACACTGGCAGAAACTGAAGGCGACAAAGCACTGGTAGCTGCGCTGGATGATTTTCCTGCTAAAGATTTGCTGGCGATTATCCGCGAATATGATGCGTCGAAAGAGTCGCTGGTCAACTTGCTGGTCACACCAGAACAGTTCGCACAAGCAGTAGTGCTGGAGCGTCGTTATGGCGATCAAACCCATGAGCAATTGCGCAGCATGGTCAACTCCGTCATCTTCCGCGAAGGTGGCGATCCGGCGGAGTTCTTGTATGAAATTGCTGAAGTCGACGGCGGCTACGACGCGCTAGTAGATTATCTGTACGACAGAGCAGAAATGGTCGAACATTTTTACCGCTATGCGACCTTTGATTTATTCCACTACGGCGACGATTCTAAAGTTCAGGCACTCGATGATGACCTGATGCATATCAGCCGCGACGACGAGCCACGCGGCTCTTCATCTGACATGGCTAATCTGGTCGATCATGACTGGATGGAAGTCACGTATTTATTACGTTATCAGTTGCCAGAAATTTTCCGCGAAGTGATGATGAAGTTACGCGCCCGCTACAAAGCCAGTCTGCAATTAGCCGCAGATGAATTGGCCGAGAGCGAGGAAGAAGATGAGCTCGATAAGCCGAACAATGATGACGGCGATGATAAAGATGATGACGAGGAGTCCGCCCTGTAAAGCGACTCAATCCTAGGGTCTGTTATCCATTAATCGAGAATGCGATTTAAGGGTTAACAGTTGAAACAATGAACAGCTAACAGACCCTAGCTCTTACCTATCTCAATTAAAGAATTTGACTCGCCCTATGTCCGACAACAGCTTTCAGCTTGCCACGCTAGATAACCGTCCTTACTTTGAAAGTGCCTTACGCTTTGGCGTAAAAAACGGTCTCATCAGCGCCGCTAAAATTAGCGCCATAGAGACCGAGGCACCCAAAGGCATGGTGCAGATGGCAGAGGTATTTGGTAGCAAATATCTGCGTCCGGAAATCGACATGGCGCAAAAACGTATCGTCAATCTGGTCAGTTTATATCTGAAACAAAGCACACAAGGTGACCTGACTTTAGCCGCCAAGATGATTAGCGACAATACGTTTCTAACGCTATCACGCGGTGGCTCCGGTTTGCTTAAAGCACTATTCGTCATGCCAGAATATGCGCTATTGGGTCGTGAGGAAAAAGGGCGGGTAGAAGATTTTTTAGAAGTCTGGTCACGTAAAGACAATGACGTCGATTATCTCAATACCTTGGAACAGCGCAAAACCAATGCGACAGAAATCGCTGCGGCATTCTGGTTCGGAGAACAATTGGGTTTGTCACGCGCTGCGCTCCAAGAGCATGATGCCGATGCCACATCCGTCGTACGTACGGCGATGTTATTACGCATGCTGGGTAAAAAGGAAGAAAGCTTAGTCAATCAGGTTGAGTTTGCAAAACTCATCGACGCTGTGCGTAAAAAAGGCAAAATCAGCAAACGTACTAAAGATATATTTGAACCCATTCCCACCGAATACCAGGCCATTGCGGATCGTATTCAACAAGAAATCAGCGACCATGATTTACCTAAAATTCTAAGCGCTAGTCTGGCGCTTGATGCCGTCGTATTCGAGCTAAAAGATCGCTATTTCATCCGTGACTATGAGCTAGAAGACACCTCAGAGTACGATGCGCTGGTATCCAAAGAATGGACCAAACTGACCAAAGGCATAACAGATGTGTACGCCCTGCTCACGGTATTTTTCTGCCTGTCTGCAGGCGCTGCGCCTAAGACTGTACTGACCGAAGCTAATGCAAAAACACTGGTCAAAAAAATCCGCAAGGATGGTTTTCATCCAGAGCTGGCAATCGAGTTCATCAAAACCGCCGCCCCCCATGAAAAGCAAGACAGTCTGCTAGAAGAATGGAATGATTTTGTGCAAGAAGCCGATGCGTATTTGTTGGACGATTGGGACAGTAGTTTTAGCGGAGCTTTACGGTTTTTAGATACGCATTGCGATATCGAGAAATCGAAGAAGTGAGTGAGTGAGCTAAATCTACTTAGGTATGGACTATCGAGTTGAATACATTTTCCATATAAAATGGGTTTCGATATTGAATAAAGTAAGAAATCGAACGTGATGAAACGAAAATCCACCGATGACAAAATTGGTTTTATATTAGTTTTTTTATTCTTATTAGTTATCGGCTGGACTGTCGGAGTTTCAAGTATTTTTTATCTTATTTACTTATTAATTTATGGGGCAATCGTCCTGTTCCTTTGGAATCTAGAATCACGTTTGGGGCGAACAATTGCAATCGTATTAATGCCAGCAATATTGTTCGCATCTCGACGAAAAAAATCTAAATAGTTTATTGAACCTTAATCTCTAAAAAAATTTCTAAGCATTAAAAATTCATCACCGGTTTATTCAGGATATCCATGAATCCTCAACTCAACGCCATCATGATTTACGCAAAAGATATTCAAAAAACTGCTGATTTCTATCAACAGTTTTTTGGTTTTAGTTCAAAACCTGAGTCAGAGGGATTGGTAGAGTTAGTTAGTCCAGACGGATCAACAATGATCTTGATACACCAGGCTGCAAAAAGTTTGAAATTGGGGCAAGCTGGAGTGAAACTCGTTTTTTCTGTGCTGGATATTGAGGCTTTTAAAGCGCAAAGCTTAGAACGCGGACTTGCCTTTAGCAGCACGCATCAAGCCAATGGCTATCAGTTCGCTAATGCAAAAGATCCAGACAATAACTCGGTATCGATATCGAGTCGGGCATATCGTTCTATTGCATAAATATGCTGTTTGATTTTGACGACGTTCAGTATTTGCTTTCTGCATGCACATCCCAAAAAACGAGTTCTCGCCAATGCTAAACCGTATTCATCACGCTGCAATCATTTGTTCTGACTACGAGGTCTCTAAGCGTTTCTATAGTGAGTATCTGGGGCTGGAGATTATTGCCGAACATTTTCGTGCTGAACGTGACTCGTACAAACTGGATTTACAATTGCCTGATGGCTCGCAGATTGAGTTGTTCTCATTCCCTGGTGCACCGCCTCGTCCGTCGTATCCTGAAGCACAGGGGCTGCGCCATCTGGCATTTGAAGTAAGAGATATTGATCACTGCAAGCGCCACCTGAAATCACTAGGCATCGCAGTCGAAGCAATTCGTACTGATGAGTATACGGGCAAGCGTTTTGTTTTCTTTGCTGATCCAGATGGATTGCCTTTGGAGTTATATGAGGTCTAAATTCTTCACTCAGCTTACCAAGAGTCTGACTTTTCTGATGGCTTGTGGCTATAAACGCCAAGAGTGCCGATAATTATCTCAGTGCATCTTAGAAGACAAATCTAAGGATCATCAACATGAATAAATTTGGAAATCTCGTTGCGTCAACATTCATGTTTATCTTTGGACTCGCCAGTCTCTGGGTGGCAATCAAAGCATTACTCAAGGGATCAATTAGCATGGCGAGTGGAAGCAAGGATGTCTTGTTTTCGACTAATCCTATCGGATTTTTATTCGTCGTCGCATTTTGGATTACCTTCGGTTTATTTCTGATCTGGGTATCAAGCCGTAAAGAGGTCGATCCTTTTCAGCCAGATGACAGCAGCGATGCAAACGGTAAGCGAGCGGACTATCTACCCGAGCCTCTGCTGCTATATAAGTCACACGCTTGGGCGATCGGCATTATTTTTCTAATGACGCTATTCATGTTACCCCTAGGATATTTCTCTCTGGCGTTGTCCCAAAGCTTGGGTGCAGGCTTTGGCTTGCTCTTAATGTTGCCTTGGTTAGCCTGGTATTTAACAACTATCTGGCGCTGCATAAGAGACATTCGATGGCAAGGTCCGGCCTTAAAAATAGACCATGTGGGAATCACAATCTATACAGAGAACGGGCACCTGATTAAGTGGCACGATCTTGTTGGCATACGTTTAACCGCCTCAAGCAGCAATACTTATCTGGTCGTTCAATATAGAAATCTGGACACAGCCCGTCACCATATCGCGCCATATAGCTTGTGCAGGTCGATCATGAGTCGCATTTTTTATCGTGGCTTTGAGGCTGGGATAAAATTAACTTCTCTCAAATTCAAACGCGGTAAGGTCATGCTGACAGCTCAGGCATTTCTTCAGCAGGCATATAGTCACAATGTTCACCGAGCATAGAATACCCACAAATAAAAAATCACCCTTGACTGCAACAGTGCAGGGGTGATTCCAGTACTTACCAGTTAAGAGCTGATGTCCAAACAATGTTTAAGACTTGGCACTAACTAAGATGGATTGACAAACTGCACGTTGAGGATCGTTAGGAGGCAATTTACCGCATATGCCGTCTAGCTGCCCCCGTACTTTTTGGAATGATGCCTGATGTTTGCCGTCCTTATTCCAATCGATTAATTTTTTCCCCATACGATCTAACGAGGCGCGATTGCGCTCATAAAAAGCATTTTCAGTTGCGCCGATTTCTGACAGCACGCTTTGGGTCGCCTTTTCGATACGGGCATCCTCAGTTGGTGCCAGCTCGATCAAACTATTCACATAACTGGCGCCCCATTGCAAGCGAGTAGCGGGGCCTTTTGCAGCGTTGTAGGCTTGCTCATACCAATTGACAGCAGCAGCCTTATCACCTCGCTTCTTTGCATTGGACGCTAAGCTAGACATGAAATAGTATGGTGAATGAGAACGCTTGAGTTCAGCCTTTAACAAATTGTCGGATTCATCCATCATCCCGGCTGCCCCATAGGTATGAGCCGCCGCATTGACGACCGACTGACGCTCATACGCATCAGTAGTCGCTTGTTCGATTTGGGTTACCCGTTTTTGTATATCCTTCAGAAACGCAGCATCCGGCTTGGCATTGTCTAGTGTTGCCAGGGTAGCTAAACCATTGACCGCGCCCAGTCTGTCGGTCTTAGACAAACTCACATCGTCTGCTAGTTTGATCAAGGCTGTATTCAATGCAGTAACCAGCTTGGTACGCGACTCTGATTTTGCGGCAGTCAAAAACTCGACCAACTCACCGGGCACGCTAGTTACCAGATCCATATTATCTCGAGCAATTTTTTGATCGCCTAGTGCTTTAATCAGTTTATCCAACGCTTTGGTGGAATCGATACTTGAAGTCAAGGTAGCAGGCTTTGCACTCGCAGTAATCGCCAGTGCCTTGAAGTAGAAGCGCGTGGCATTTGCAGGAAGTGGACTCAACTCAGACAGACGTAACAAAGTTTTGACGACATCCTTGGTATTTACTAATTTTTGTTCAGGATCATCCCAAGAATAATCTGCCAGTAAGCTCCAATCTTCCGGGCTAATTTTTTTGCTACCGCCAAGTGCGAGTTTTAAACTATCTTGTACTGACAAACTACTGTTCATTGCGGACGTCAATACTTGCAAGTAGCGATCAGAATCAACCTCACCAGGTAAACGAGTAATTTCAGTACCATCTGGTTTAAATAAAATCATCGTAGGATAACCACGCACTTTAAAACCCGCCGCTAATTTTTGCGCGCTTGGCGTATCACCATCCAAATACACCGGGATAAAATGACGTGAACGGTCAATAAAATCTTGGCGATTAAAAATAGTAGCTTTGACCTGATTACAAGGCGGGCACCAAACTGCGCCCCAGTAAAGAAATAAAGGCTTTTTAGCTAGTTTGGCTTGAGTAAAAGCGGCGTCGACATCGTTGTCCTTACGCCAGTCAATACCGGAGTGGTCAGCAGTTGCGCTTGGTACAGCAGAAGCAGATTTATCTGTAGCCGCGATTAATGGCGAAGCCACAAGAAATAAGCTGGCAATAAGAGCAGATTGAATTTTCATGAGTAATCGAGGTAATGGGCGAGACTAAAATTATGGAGTTTTAGTGTAGCAAATATATCAGATGCTATGTTCTGAACTAAAAGCCACTTCTAGAAGATTTCCAAGATTACTTGTGAAGATAATATATAAAACGACCATGCTGGGATGGTCGTTTTAGTGTGCTACCAATGAAATAGCTAGTTGCTATCAGCCAATCATCAAATTAACTCAGGCTCCAGACGTATTCAATTTTTGTCCAAGCTTGCTGAGGTTTGCCGTCCTTAATACTAGGTTTGAATTTGCAGGATGTATAAGTTTTGATCGCTGCTTTATCCAAGGTTTTAGAGCCACTGGATTGGTCAATTTTTGAATCAATCACAGCGCCGTCTGGGCCAACAAGAACGGAAAATACAACAGTACCGGATTCCTCATTCATTAATGATGCTTTTGGATATGCGGGTTTATCGCAGCTTTGTTTTTCCAATACTGGAGCCACGTCACCAGCAAAAGCAAAAGAGGTCATAGCGACCAGGACAGCAGCGACAAAAGTTTTTTTCATGATTTATACCAAAAGAATAGAAATAAAGTGATTGAGAACTGCGTTAACTACTGAATACGAAGTCCAATATTTTAAATCATTTGTTTCCATGTGGCAATCTTATTCATGACCGCTATTTGGATGAAGGCTATCATCAGTTTTAGTAAATCAGAATCTTATGGAATAGGAGAACGCTGGCTCATCTGCTTTATACAATATGCAAAAGCAATTCCGTCGCAAAAAATTTGATACAAATAAAGTCATGATGCAATCTCCAAAATGCTAACCAGAAAACCTTTTTGAGATTCAGCATGAATAATAATAAGGAAATTAAAAAACAAAAAAGCCTTGATTTCTCAAGGCTTTTTTTGCACTCTTAATAAGAGTAATTTGGCGTCCCCAAGGGGATTCGAACCCCTGTACTCACCGTGAAAGGGTGATGTCCTAGGCCTCTAGACGATGGGGACAATGATCTGTCCGTTACTGACCTTTTACTTCTGAACTGCACTACTTTTTCTTGCTCTAAACTTGTTTTTTCAATTTTCTGCAATCAAGTAAGAGCAAAATTATATACTGTTTTTACTGATATCTGCAAGCAATTTTTTCTACTTATTTCACATCGCTTGCTTATCTAATTACTGGTGGAGGTGAGCGGAATCGAACCGCTGACCTCTTGCATGCCATGCAAGCGCTCTACCAACTGAGCTACACCCCCAGAACAGAAACGAGATTATAGGGGCTGAGCCATTCTATGTAAAGCCCCGTTTTATTTCCCGCTTCTATTTACCTGCCTCAATTTCACTTAGAGATAGAGTTCAGCCTTTGAAGCACGACGTCGCGGCCGAATAGTTCAACCACAGCATCAATTGATGGTGTTTGTAGCTGACCTGTTAATAACAAACGCAAAGGCATAGCGAGTTGCGGCATTTTTAACGAGTACTGCGCCAAAGTTTCTTTCATCATCGACGACAAAGCTGGTTTGCTCCACTCCACAGTCTTGCACGCTGCAGCATAGTGTGCCAAGGCTGGCAACACTCCTTCCGTAATGTGCTGCTTGCACAACTCTGCATCCGGGTTAAGCTGGCGATAGAACAACATCGCAGCTTGCGCCAACTCATTAGTGGTATTGGCTCGCTCTTTCATCAAAGCGACGACCGCAGACAACTCTGGCGCATTCTCAAATTGTGCGCCGTCATTTTGCATCTGCGCACGCACCAACTCAGCTAGACGCGCATTATCAGCAGCTTTGATGTAATGATTATTAATCCAGGCGAGTTTTTCCGGATTGAACTGCGCTGGCGAACTAGAAAGATGATTTAAATCGAACCAGCTACACATCTGCTCCATAGAAAAAACTTCATCATCGCCATGACTCCAACCAAGACGCGCAAGATAATTCAACATCGCCTCTGGCAAATAACCTTTATCCAGATAGTCCATTACACTGACTGCATCGCGACGCTTGGACAATTTTTGGCCATCCGTACCGAGGATCATCGGCACATGACCGTAATGCGGCAAACTAGCTCCTAGCGCGTTCAGAATATTGATCTGGCGTGGCGTGTTATTGACATGATCATCACCGCGAATTACGTGAGTAATTTGCATGTCCCAATCATCGACTGCAACACAAAAATTATATGTAGGCGTACCATCTGGACGGGCAATCACTAAATCATCTAATTCACGATTACCGATCGTAATTTGACCTTTAACAACGTCAAGCCAGCTCACTTCACCATCTAAAGGATTTTTAAAACGTATGACAGGCTTACGGCCTGCTGGCACTGGTGGCAAATGTTTACCTGGCTCTGGACGCCAAGTGCCGTCATAGCGTGGTTTATCGCCGTTGGCGCGTTGCAGCTCACGCATAGCCTCGACTTCTTCGGGTGAAGAATAGCAATAATAGGCAGTGCCATCCGCTAGCATTTTGGCTAACACTTCGCTATATCTGTCCATCCTTTTCATCTGATAAAAAGGACCTTCGTCATGTTGCAGACCTAGCCAATTCATTCCATCTAAAATAGCTTGCACCGCTTCTGGCGTAGAGCGCTCAAGATCTGTATCTTCGATACGCAATACAAAAGTACCGCCAAAGTGGCGTGCAAATGCCCAGCTAAATAAGGCTGTGCGGGCACCGCCGACATGTAAATAGCCAGTGGGACTAGGTGCGAAACGGGTACGGACGGGCTTGCTCAGATCGACAGATGCAGAAGTGCTCATTAGATGGTGCGTTTGTCGGGCATAATAAAATGCGCTACAAAACGATAGAAGTTAAAACCAACATTTTACCGCCTTCGCAGCAGGGGCACCGGGTAAAAATATAAATCCAGCATGCAAATCCCAAATCGCATACCAACGCCTCCTCTGGCCACACGTGATGGCGTATCACCAAGCTATCTATGGTTACCAGAGGGGCGATGGGATAATTTATTAGATTTTTTATTGACACAATTTCCGGATGTAAGCGAACAGCAGTGGCATGCGCGTATCGCGAAACATGAGGTTGTTGATGCTCAAGGCACAATTCTGGCGGCAAATAGTGCAGTCAAACGTGGCATGTGTATTTTTTATTACCGCGAAATTGATGATGAGGTGGCTATCCCTTTTCAAGAACAGATCCTTTACCAAGACGAACATTTGCTGGTAGTAGATAAACCACATTTTTTGCCCGTGATACCGGGAGGTCGTTTTTTGCATGAAACCCTGTTAGTTCGCTTAAAAAAGAATAGCGGCAACAATCAACTGACACCCATTCACAGACTAGACAGAGAAACCGCAGGTGTGATTTTATTTTCACAAAAAACAGAAACGCGGGGCGCCTATCAATCTTTATTTCAGCAGCGCAAAGTTAATAAAACCTATCACGCCTTAGCACCACATTTATCTCAGCAAGAATTTCCGCTGACTTATCGCAGCAAAATGATTGACGCCGAAAAATTCTTTGTAATGAAAGAAGCTCCTGGCGAACCTAACGCTGAAACTCAAATAACCGTCATAGAGCGCCGCGGTGAAAATGATTTATATGAATTGCATCCCAGCACGGGGAAAAGACACCAATTGCGAGTACATTTAGCAAGCCTCGGCGCGCCGATTATCAATGATACTTTCTACCCAATCGCCCTTCCATGTAAGGGTGATGACTTTTCTGCCCCGCTACAATTATTGGCAAAATCGATCAGTTTTACCGATCCGCTCAGCGGTGACTACAGACAATTTACAAGCACAAAAACTCTATAAGTTGAATGCGCATATGATCAGCAATATATATGGACTCAAGCCCGCTATGTCGATTACAAACCACCTGCAATGGCGAAGTCAGCAATGACAAAGGCCTTGACAGCGTAGTCGTGACGAGATACTATCTTGGTCTTCGGAGTGTGGCGCAGTCCGGTAGCGCACCTGGTTTGGGACCAGGGGGTCCAAGGTTCGAATCCTTGTACTCCGACCAAATATTAAAAGACCGTTAGGTTTAATTATCTTTCGGTCTTTTTCAATTTATAAGATTAAAGTTTAAAAATTTAGCGTCTGTCCAAGTAGCGAATTTAGCATTTGAACACGCAAAGCAAGTTTCGGAGTGTGGCGCAGTCCGGTAGCGCACCTGGTTTGGGACCAGGGGGTCCAAGGTTCGAATCCTTGTACTCCGACCAGTTTAAAAGGATCATCAAGTTTGCTTGGTGATCCTTTTTTTATATCTGAAGCGTAAAATCAAGATTAAAGTAAGCGTAACTAAGACGTCAGTACGCTTTAAAACCGCGCTAAAATTCGCAAACTTTCTCCGACCTGACTAATCTCATGGAACCGGACCTGCCTGGCATCTGCCACCAGCTTTAGCTCAGGGAGATCAAACAAACCAGCTCCATCTCCCAATAATTTGGGCGCTAAATAAATCAGTAATTCATCCACACAATCTTGTGCAATCAGGGCACCATTTAACTTAGCGCCCGCCTCTACATGAAGCTCATTAATTTGCCTGCGTCCTAATTCTAATAGCAAGGCGTTTAAATCGACTTGATGGTGATCATTCGGCAAACATACGACTTCAGCACCTTGTGCAATCAAGACTTGCTGACGATTTTGCTGATGACCTTGCTTAAGTTCAATCGCTTCTCCACAAACAATTACGGACTTGCCATCTTGCAGTAACTTGGCATTGGCAGGAGTACGTAATTTGGAATCGACCACAACTTTTAGAGGTTGCCGCGGTGTTTCTATCGCACGGACATTCATTTGCGGATCATCCGCAAGCACGGTGCCGATACCAGTCAAAATCGCATCGGCACGCGCACGCCAACGATGACCGTCATCACGCGCATCTGATGCAGTGATCCATTTACTCTCGCCGTTTGCCAGCGCAGTTCTGCCGTCCAGGCTTGCGGCTACTTTCATTCGCACCCAAGGTTTACCGGTTTCCATACGCTTAAAAAAACCAATATTCATTTCGCGTGTACGTTCACCCAGCAAACCGGATTCCACGACTATGCCTGCATCGCGCAACATCGTAATACCTTTGCCTGCGACTTGTGGATTGGGGTCTTGGACTGCTGCTACGACCCGAGAAATACCCGCATCAATCAAGGCATTGGCGCATGGCGGTGTGCGCCCAAAATGACTACATGGCTCCAATGTCACGTAGGCGGTAGCGCCTTGCGTGTCATGGCCCGTCGCAATCGCATCACGCAAAGCCTGCACTTCCGCATGCGCTTGTCCGACTGGCTGAGTATAGCCACGCCCAATCACCATGCCATCTTTAACGATAACGCAGCCCACTTTAGGATTAGGCGATGTGGCAATCGTCGCTTGCGCCGCAAGTTCCAGCGCCATTTGCATGAAGCGGATGTCTTGTGGCTCACCTGCTTGATCATTCAAATAGGATTCAGTCATGCGGACTCAGCGGTGTAGAGTTTTAGGTATTTTGGATAGAAATCGTCGGAAATTTGCTCGTCATGTCCTTAGCTTTTTCAGCGACTTTAATTGCCACTTTACGCGCGATTTCTTTGTAGATCAGGGCAATTTTTCCTTCAGGATCAGCGACCACGGTTGGCTTACCAGAATCAGCTTGCTCACGGATCGCCATCGTTAGCGGCAAGCCGCCAAGAAAATCAACGCCATATTCAGCACACATTTTGGCACCACCACCTTCACCAAAAATCGACTCCGCATGACCACAGTTTGAGCAAATATGGGTACTCATATTTTCCACAATTCCCAGAATTGGAATACCGACTTTCTCAAACATTTTCAGGCCTTTGCGGGCATCTAATAAAGCGATGTCTTGTGGCGTCGTGACAATAACAGCACCGGTGACCGGGACTTTTTGCGAAAGCGTCAACTGAATATCGCCTGTACCAGGCGGCATATCAATAATCAAATAATCCAGATCACGCCAATTAGTTTGGGACAATAACTGCGTCAAGGCCTGTGTCACCATAGGCCCACGCCAAACCATAGGCTCGTCTGGATTGATCATGAAACCGATACTAGAAACTTGCAAACCATAGTTCTCCATAGGCTCCATAGTTTGCCCATCAGCGCTCGATGGCTGACCAGAAATCCCCATCATCATGGGCTGCGAAGGACCATAGATATCCGCATCTAAGATACCGACAGCAGCGCCTTCGGCAGCCAGTGCTAGGGCCAGATTTGCCGCAGTCGTTGATTTACCGACACCACCTTTGCCCGAGGCAACCGCAATAATATTCTTCACATTAGGCATTAATTTAATGCCACGCTGTACCGCATGAGCAACGATTTTGCTGTACACATTAACACTCACTTTACCAACACCGGCCAAATTGCTGACAGCCGTTTGTACACTAAGACGTATCAGCTCGATCTGGCTTTTTGCCGGATAACCCAACTCAACATCCAAGCTCACATCGTTGCCATCGAGTTTAATATTTTTAGCCGACTTTGACGTGATCAGATCTATGTTTGTATTAGGATCAATGACCAAAGTCAGCGCTGTTTTAACATCTTCTACTGTAATGCTCATGCAATTCTCCGTAAATTTTTTGCCAGTCTAGCGTAAAACTCCCGTATGACTGATAAAACCCTTAAAAGACTAGACCTTTTTCGCTGTTAGAATAACGGTCTTCGTCGTTTTTAGTTGAAGCCGCCCCTTAATTTTCCATTCGCAAAGTATCACTACCATGACACGCAAGCTGTTCGTTACTACCGCCCTGCCCTACGCTAATGCACCGTTCCACCTCGGCCACATCATGGAATACATCCAGGCTGATATTTGGGTACGTCATCAGCGAATGTCGGGTAACGAAGTGCATTTCGTCGGTGCCGACGATGCGCATGGTGCGCCGATCATGATTGCCGCGGAAAAAGCAGGCATCACGCCGCAAGAATTTGTCGCGAATATCGCGGCCGGGCGTAAACAATATCTGGATGGTTTCCATATTACTTTTGATAACTGGCACTCTACCGATGGCCCGGAAAATCACGCGCTGTCGCAAGACATTTATCGCAAACTAAAAGCAGCTGGCTTTATCACCAGCAAAACGATAGAGCAGTTTTTTGATCCTGTTAAAAATATGTTTTTGCCCGATCGCTACATTAAAGGCGAATGCCCGAAATGCGGCGCGAAGGATCAATATGGTGATTCTTGCGAAGTTTGTAGCGCGGTGTACTCACCGACGGAAGTAAAAAATCCGTACTCAGTACTGACCGGCGCTACGCCCGTGATGAAATCGTCTGAGCATTTTTTCTTTAAATTATCAGATGAAAAATGCGTAGAGTTCTTGCGCGGCTGGGCACTCAAAGATAATCGCCTGCAATCCGAAGTCGCCAACAAATGCAAAGAATGGCTAGAAGGTGAAGGTGGTTTGGGTGACTGGGACATCAGCCGCGACGCGCCCTACTTTGGCATTGAAATCCCCGATCAACCGGGTAAATATTTTTATGTCTGGCTGGATGCGCCTGTCGGCTATCTGGCATCCTTAAAAAACTATTTTGGCAAAATCGGTCGTGATTACGATGCCTTTATGGCTGATCCGACGACGGAGCAGATCCATTTTATCGGCAAAGATATTACTTACTTCCACACCTTGTTCTGGCCTGCCATGCTGAAATTTTCTGGCTACAAAACACCAGATAATGTGTATGCGCATGGCTTTGTCACGGTCTCTGGCGAAAAAATGTCAAAGTCGCGCGGCACTGGTATTTCTCCATTGCGTTATCTTGATATCGGTATGAATCCTGAGTGGCTACGCTATTACTTCGCAGCCAAATTGAATGCCAAAGTCGAAGATCTGGATATGAATCCTGAAGACTTCGTCGCTCGTGTGAACGCTGATCTGATTGGTAAATACGTCAATATCGCCAGCCGTGCGGCGGGTTTTATCACTAAGCGGTTTGACGGTGCAATCGTGACCGACTGGGCGACGGCGGATGATACATTTATCAGCAATCTACGTAAAGTGTCGCCGGATATTCAGGCTTACTATGAAGCGCGTGATTACGGTAAAGCCTTGCGTGCCATCATGGATCAAGCTGACATCATCAACGCTTATGTCGACGCGAATAAACCTTGGGAACTCGCCAAAAAACCAGAGAACGATGCCAAATTACAGGAAGTTTGCAGTCGCTTGCTAGAAGCCTTCCGCATTCTGACCATCTTCTTGAAGCCAGTGTTACCGCAGCTCGCTGCACAGGTCGAGGCACAATTGCAAATAGCTCCTTTGCAATGGGCGGATGTTGCAACACCGCTACCACATCTGCATAAAGTGCTGCCGTACACGCATCTGATGCAACGTGTGGATATTAAAATTTTCGATCAATTGTTCGACGCACCTACTGAAGTTGTCGCTGCTGTATCAACACCAGCAGTAGCAACTTCAGCAGCAAACTCAGCAGCGCCAACCGCACCAGCAGAATCGTCCGCTACCAGCGGGATCGAAGCATTAGCACCAGAAATTAAGATAGACGACTTTTCAAAAATTGATTTGCGGATTGCCAAAATCGTCAACTGCGAGCACGTCGACGGATCAGACAAATTACTGCGCCTGACTCTGGATGTTGGCGAAGGTCGCCTGCGTAACGTGTTTTCCGGTATTAAATCCGCCTACCAACCAGAACAACTGATCGGTAAGTTCACCGTGATGGTTGCTAATCTGGCGCCACGCAAGATGAAGTTTGGTATTTCTGAAGGCATGGTATTGGCTGCGTCTGCCGAGGATGAAAAAGCTAATCCAGGTTTGTATATTCTGGAGGCCTGGCCTGGCGCGCAACCGGGTATGCGGGTACGCTAATCCGCGACGGGTTGGCGAATCTAGTTTGCAAATCAAGTTTGTCAAAAAATACGCTGAGTGACTAAAGCAGATAGGAAGAAGCAATAGCTCACTCAGCGTTTTAAATCTCTCATATCAACATAATACTCCCCACAGGTATATTCTAATCGTCCAAATAAAACCTGGACAATCGATGTATTTTGCAAATTTTTATGGGGAGTATATGAAATCTGATCAATATCTCTCTCAATTATGTAAATGATTGTTCCGGCAATCAAATAGGTTAAAAGAATAGGTTGAAAGATCTGGCACGTGCGGAATAAGAGAAAGCAGTGCTATCTATAAAATACGTCATTCCTGCACGCTCTTGGCAGGAATCCAGCGGCGTTAGTTAATTAAGCAAAGACACTGGGCCCCTGCCTTCGAGGGAGCGACGAGGTATCAGACAAATGAGGCAAATTGAATTGCCATTTTCAATTGCCAGGTTAACCAGCGAATAGTTACGCCACCTCTCAGCTTCAATCAAACGTCCTAAAAACTTCCCATCAAAATTAGCGCAAAACATCAAACTAGCGCGGCATTGTTACGCTGGGCTCAGAAAAAATCCCGCAGAGATTTCTCAATAGATTACCCATGAGATATACTTCCAGCCACCTCTTTGCAGTACTTGATTGAACCGATCAACTCACCACGGTCAGATATCCATGAATAGCCCACTTAGCCCCGCCGCAGTTACCTCCCCTATCCCTGCACGTCTGGTCCAATTGCGCGCAGCAATGAAAACTGCGGGTTTAGATGCCTACATTATTCCCTCTGCTGATCCGCATTTATCTGAATATTTGCCACAGCGCTGGCAAGGCCGCGAGCAATATTCTGGCTTCACCGGGTCGGTCGGCACTCTGATCGTGACGGCAGATTTTGCCGGATTGTGGGTTGACAGCCGTTATTGGAGTCAGGCAGAGCAAGAACTAGCCCCTACTGGCATACAGATGATGAAAATCAATTCTGCTGCTGCCACACTGCACCTTGATTGGCTCGCCAGCACCATGCAAGCAGGACAAACCGTTGGCGTAGACGGCGCCGTGCTTGGACTAGCCATGGCTCGCATGCTTGAGCAGGCGCTACAAGCTAGCGGCAGCAAATTGGACACTAGCAAAGACTTATTACAAACTATCTGGTCTGGTCGCCCTGATCTGCCGCAAGCCGCTATCTATGAACATCTGGCACCGTTTGCGGTGGTCAGTCGTCAAGACAAACTAGCCCTTGTGCGTGAGCAAATGCGTATCAAAGCGGCGGACTGGCATTTTGTTTCTACCGTAGATGATCTGGCTTGGATCTTCAATCTGCGCGGTGCCGATGTCAGCTATAACCCGGTATTTGTCGGGCACGCACTGATCAGTCAAGACAGTGCTGCCTTGTTTGTCTCTCATGGCAAAATACCTGCTGCATTGGTAGACGTATTAGCAAAAGACGGTGTGTTTATTGCCGACTACGCGCAAGCTGCCAGCGCCTTGGCTGCGTTGCCAGCAAATAGCAGTTTGCTGATAGACCCGCGCCGCATCACCTACTCTTTCCGCCAGGCGGTACCAGCTTCGGTCAAAGTAATTGAGGCAATCAACCCATCGGTATTTGCAAAATCCCGCAAGACTCCGCAAGAAGCGCAATTTGTGCGTGAAGCGATGGAGCAAGATGGCGCCGCTTTATGTGAATTTTTTAGCTGGCTGGAAGCATCGCTTGGCAAAGAAGTCATCACAGAAATGACCATTGACGAAAAAATTACTGCGGCCCGCGCACGCCAGCCTAACTTCGTCTCTGCCAGTTTTGCTACGATTGCTGGCTTTAACGGTAATGGCGCGATGCCCCACTACCGCGCACTACCAGAATCGCATGCGGTCATCGAAGGCAATGGCTTGCTGCTGATCGATTCCGGTGGCCAATACCTCAACGGCACCACCGACATCACCCGCGTGATGCCAATTGGCGTGGTATCAGCAGAACAAAAACGCGACTTCACCTTGGTTTTAAAAGGCATGATCAATTTGTCGCGTGCGCAGTTCCCGCGTAGCACGCTGTCACCGATGTTAGATGCTCTGGCACGCGCACCGATCTGGGCCGAGGGCATTAACTACGGTCACGGCACCGGCCACGGCGTAGGCTACTTTCTAAATGTACATGAAGGTCCGCAATCTATCTCGGGCGCTATTCCAGAGGCGCATAACGCGATGGAAGCAGGCATGATTACTTCCAACGAGCCAGGTATTTATCGCCCGGGTAAATGGGGTGTACGGATAGAAAATCTGATGCTCAATATCGTGGGTCATCAAGGCGAGTTTGGCGACTATCTCAAGTTTGAGACCCTGACGCTCTGCCCCATCGACACCCGCTGCATCGATATGACAATAATCCGTGAGGACGAATTGGCATGGCTCAATGGATACCACGCGACCGTCTTAGAGCGCTTGTCACCGCGCGTCAGCGGCGCAGCAAAAGCATGGCTGGAAGAAAGAACGAAAGCGGTCAGTAAATAATTCTACTTTGCAGCAAGAAATTGTATTGAACAGATAAAAGCGCCGCTGACAAAAATCATGCGGCGTTTTGTTTTTTGGGTGCGGATCGCAGAATCTCTGTCAACTCATTGCAACTCCGGCAACGAGAACTCGTCACTGTGGAATTTAGGTAGTTAAAAATCATGCAAATAAAAAAATACTATTTAATAACAACAACTTAGAAAGTATTAACAAAATTATTATTAACTTTGTCGATCATTTTTACACATCAGCAATTTAACTTTTGTAAGTCCTTGATTTTACATGGTGGAATAAATTTTGCTTAACAGCAATTGAAATATTACTTCAACCCCTTCTTGACAAGACCATCATGAAAATCAAAACACTCATCTCAGCAGCTGTATTGAGCACAATTGGCTTCAGTGCAACGCAAGCGAATGCAAGCATCATTGACAGTAGCTTTGAATCTGGCCTGACGGGTTGGACGACATTAATGACAACCAGCACAACAAACACCACAGCAACAGATGGAACATTTTCTGCGTTCATCCAGGCAGTGAGCGGTGGCGCATCCAATGCAAGCACATTGGAAAGCTTTACAGGCACAACTGATGCAGCATTGCAGTCAATCAAATCTGGCTACAAAAATTTTACCAATGGTTCTGCAATCAAACAAACCTTCACTGCGGACGCTGGTAGCCTCATCAGCTTTGATGTCAGAACTCTGACAAATGAAGGCACCCCTTCACCTTGGGATTTCACCTTCTTTGTATTGGATGGCGTTGCATTCAGCTTGGGCGATACTAATACCAGCACGTTCAGCAGCGGTGTTGCTGGTTATTCGAACGCAACAGCCTGGAGCAATGTTTCTAAAACTCTGCTGACATCTGGCACACATACTCTGAGTTTTGGTGCGGTACAAGCCGGTGACAACTCAGTATCTACCGCACTCTTAGTCGACAATATTAAATTGAGCGGTGACGTGCCTGAACCAGGCAGCCTGGCTTTGCTGGGATTGGGATTGATCGGTCTGGCCGCATTGCGTCGCGCGAAATCTGCTTAAGTCTGAGTTAAAGTCTCAATTAAAGTCTCAATTAAAGTCTGAGTTAAAGTATCAATTAAAGTATTAGTTCAGACTTTAAAAATCACTTCAGTCCATCATCTTTGTTGGACTTGATAGATCAGAAAAATAAAAGGACGGTTCAGAAATGGACTGTCTTTTTTTTTAGCTAATCGCCAGTTTGACCTTATTACGGCCCGCATTTTTCGCATCGTAGCAAGCACTGTCAATCCGGCTAAATGTCGCGGATGGATTGATATCCTGATCCCAATTCACCGTACCTACACCAATACTGACTGTCATCTCGATCTGAATATTTTCAAATTGGCAGGGAGTATTTAATACTATCGTTCTCAATTGTTCTGCCATCACATAAGCATCTTCTGCGTTGGTAGCGGGCAAAATAATCACAAACTCCTCACCGCCTATACGCGCAATGATATCGCTACCTCTTCGTATGTGTTGCTGTAATAGTCCAGAAAAATGCTGTAAGCAAGCGTCACCGCCAAGGTGGCCATAGCGATCATTGACATGTTTAAAATGATCCAGATCGAGCATCAGCAATGCCAGTGTCTCTTTTTGTCGTACCGCCAAATGCCAGGCTTGTTGCCATGCCTGGTCATAACTCCGTCGATTGGATAAACCAGTCAGCATGTCCGTCAGTGAGAGTCGATCTATTTCAGCACGGCTGCGGATTAAATCCACTTCCGTTGCAATCTGCTGAGCATATTCGTTAGCAGACCGGCGCAGATTTGCGATTAAATATAAAACGTAAAACGAGAGCGTCAGGCCAGTGGAGCTAAGTTCGAGTGACGGTAGAAAAAATACTAGGGCTGCAGGCAAGATCAGCGCTAGCAAACTCCATCGAGCCTGGCGTGGGTGCATGGCAAAAGCCTGACTTGCTGCAGTACTAAATGCAACGGTCGCAATCGTCGCTACCATAATCGCGCTGTCGGGACGCACTCTCAAATAACCGATCACGGCGGGTACCAGCCCCCAAACCACCGAGCCTATCTGTATTAACAACCAATGTTGGCTGATCCACTGCTTGTATTTCTCTTTGTCGGTACCTGCTACAGGAGGCAGATGCTTGTACCGCATCACCCATAAAATGAGAAAAGTGCATATTAGCAAGGCACTCAGCCAAGGCCAGCGCAAATGATAGCCAGTGATGCCCATCAGTAAAAAACAAGCGATCAGGTAAAACACTGGGCCAATTAATGCACGCCTGTAAAGGTCGTTACAAATACGATCATTTTTGTAACTTTCTAGCTCAGAGCTTTGCTTGTTTAAAGCTGATTCAATCTTGGAAGCAGGGGTCTCGATCATGCTGTATCAATGTCCTATCATATTCGTGAAAAATCCATGAAAGCCAATGATTTTCCTGCTATGAACTACCTAAATGAGTTTCCCATCATACACACTCGGCTTTGGTAAAACTATGCATTCATGGCTGATCAACTAATTTTGAAATAATCAGCAGAACAGCAAATTGACTTTGCTGATAAGTCCCCATCCCACGATTAAGCGTCTACAGCGGTTTAGCTCCTGGCTACGCCTCAGGCTTAGATTTCTGTATTTTTTTATTTTTGATTAAAGAAGAAAATTTCTGATTTTTTCAAAAATCTGTCCTTGACTTAATCAGTTAACGATATATCATATAGTTTTAAATTAAAGATATATCTATAAATCATGAAAAATCATCATCATACTCATTCAGAACACAATCATCACCAACATCATGGCTCCTACGAACATCACGGGCATCATAGACATGGCCCAAGACATTTTGCTCATGAGCATCACCACCCACAATATTTTGCCGGCCTAGGCGATGACGCTTTTGACGACGATGCAGGCGGTGGGCATGGTCGCTTACGTGGTGGCGGAGGCGGAGGCGGCGGACGTGGGCGCGGTGAACGCGCAGAACGCGTCTTCGGTCGTGGAGATTTGCCTTTAATCGTCCTGGCATTGATCGAAATCAGCCCGCGTCACGGCTATGAAATTATCAAGGCAATTGAAGAACGTTGCGGCGGTGCCTACGCCCCAAGCCCGGGCGCGATCTACCCGACCTTAACCTTGTTGGAAGAACAGGATCAAGTCAATTCGCAAATTAATGTGTCGGTCAATTCAGCAGATAGCACAAGTACCAGTAGCGGCGTTCCAGCGACCGGTAACAAACGTCTGTACACGATTACGGCGATTGGACGCGATTATCTTGATGCCAATCGGGCACAAGTGAATGGCGTATTGGCACGCCTGGACATGTTTGCCAAAGTCCAGGCTAAACAGTCATTACCAGAGCGAGTACATCAGGCCATGCATACCCTAAAGCATGCATTAATGCTGCGACGTGGTAGCTGGAACGCGGCCGAAGCTGACCGCGTTGCAATCTTGCTGGAACAAACGGCGAACAGCATTATTTCTGACTCAAATTCAGAAGCGGACTTAAAAATGAAAGAACAATAATATGACTCAAACACCACATCAAATTCTAAAAATACGGCACGACCTCAAACTGCGTTTATTGACGGTGTTACGTACCGAAAAACTATCGCCACACATGCTCAGAATCACGCTGACTGGCGAGGCGCTGGATGGTTTTACAACTGCGGCGCATGACGATCACATGAAATTGTTTTTCCCTGCCGTTGGAAGTGATCAACCCGCTCTGCCGCAATTACCTGGGGCTGGGCAAAATGCCAACAATAGCAATGCGAACGTGATCGGCAGACACTACACGCCGCGTCGCTTTGATGCTGCGAGTAAAGAGCTGGATATTGATTTTTTCTTACACGATGACGGCCCCGCATCAAACTGGGCAGCGCAAGCCAAACCCGGACAAACCGTAGGTGTCGGCGGCCCACGTGGTTCACGTGTGGTACCGGCTGATTTTGACTGGTATTTATTGATGGGCGACGAAACTGCCTTACCCGCTATTGCCCGCCGGTTAGAAGAATTACCACCGGATGCGCAAGCAATCGTGTTGATCGAAGTTGCAGACCTGAGCGAAAAAATCACTTTAACGCAAGGCGCGCAGATAGAAATTCATTGGCTACAAAGCGACGTAACTGGACAAAGCAATCAACTCTTAGCCACTTTAAAAACTCTTAACTTGCCGGTAGGTGAAGGCTATGCATGGATCGCCACCGAGTTAGGTAATGTACAGGCCTTGCGTCAGTATCTTTTACAAGAAACCCGTTTAGAAAAAGCGCATATACACGCAGCCAGCTATTGGAAACGTGGTGCTAGCGAACATCATCAGACACATGATGAATAAGGTTAGTTGAATCCAGAATTGAGTCCAGATTACGCCAGCTCAGAAAAATTCAGCTCGATACCGACGCCAGCAGGATCAATCAAAAACAGTTGTGTTTGTTTGGTCTCTGGTACGGTTTTAACTGTGTAAGAAACGCCAAACAATTCTAGCTGTGCTTTGCTCTGCGACAAATCCTGACAAGCGAAGGCGACATGATTCAGATACCCGGTGGTGGTGCCAAGAGTCGTCCCTACTGCCGCCATCGCGTCACTATCGTTATGAATAAACTCCGTCAACTCAGACAAATGGATCATGCAGCTATCGCCTGCATATAACCAATAACCATGCGATTGAAACGCTGGCCGGAAACCCGTTTGCAAACCCAGAACGCTGCAATAAAAATCGCGGACGCGCTCCAGCAATGCAGATGGTGCTTTGATGTTGATATGGTTAAGTGCATTAATCATGATTTTTGTTGTCCGTGAAATGAGAGTATTAACCGGGAATTTCCATTAGGATTTAGGATGAGGACAGCGCATTGGGTGCGCCTAATGGAAAAGCTCTGTTTAATATACTCCCCATTATTTTTATAAAATATGCTCTATTGTCTAGACTTTATTTGGACAATTAAAATATACACTATCCCAGTATATTAATTAATCTAAGACCAAAACAGACGATTACTCTTGAGCGCCTGGTAGATAAGCTAGCTTGGCAGGACACTGGATTCCAGCCTTCGCTGGAATGACGCCCCTAAGCAAATTCACTAAGCCCATCAATCCGCTCGCTGCAAACTCAGCACAAAGCTTACGCCTTCCGCGGTGTTTTGGGCGCTGATCGTTCCACCCATTTTTGCCATATAGGTTTTTGCGACGAACAAACCTTGACCACGATTGCCATTGGCAGCGGAATCTTGCTGATCTGAGACGCCGTATTCAAAAATCTTATCCAGCATATCGTCTGCAATATGTTGGCCGACATTGTGGATCGTGATCGTAGCTGCGGTTTCGCTGATCAGTAAGTTGAGGGTAATCGCGCTGCCAGGCAGGCGATACCGGTCAGCATTTCGCAGTACATGGGTCACCACATCTTCTAGTGAGTAATCATCTGCTCTGACCATAACTGCCTGATCTCCGCCAATAAACTCTACTTGCTGTATGCCGACGCAAGGCGCGTTACCCGCAACGTTATGCAGAAAAGCGCTGATGTCGATACTGGTCACTTGCAATTCAGTCGATTGAAAAGCCTCACTCGGCGAGGCGTTGCCATACAGGACGCGTATCGCTTGTTGCATACGATGGATATAGCGGCTGCTCTGGTCATCTGCTGCGCCGTGTAAAGCCATCAGTGATTGCAAAGGGGACATAATCTCGTGCCCGACTGCATGCCACATTTGCTTCTCTTGTTCTGCACGAATGCCTTCACGCTCAACATCTTCTTTGACCCGCCGCAACAAGTCGTGCAAACAACTTGCCAGCACGCCTAATTCATCATCACCACGCAAATCACCGAGCTCAAATTGCTGCAAACCGCCAGCACCTTTAACCGTTTTTGAAAGGGACGCAGCGCGTTTAGTCAGCACCGTAATTTTGCGGATAATACTGATCTCCATCACCAACCAGGTGAGAAAAAGTGCCAGCAACATCGCACCGACAAACCAAGACACCCGCGTCGCCACTACCGCCAGACTTTTGCTAACACTGCGCAGATCGCCCTTGAGTACAACCTCATAGGTATCGAGTGCAGTGGTGATCTGGTCGCTGCTCTCTAAAGGTGTGTCGTAGTCATCTACTGGCAAACGACGGATCAGTCGAGTCAACAAATTCCATGACTCATTCTCTTGCTCGACCTGGGCATTCAGATTCACCAGCTCTTTGCCACCGGTCAGCTTGCGTATGCGCACGGTCTCACCAGGTAGTAATTGAGTTTGTAAATCTCTTAGAGAAAACGGCGGCGTTGGCGTGCCATTCTCACTATCAAACAAAATTTCGCCTATCGAGCCGGGAGCAATATCAGGCGCAAGAACGGCGATTTTGACCTTCACCTGATCTAAATCCTCAGGCGGCCAGACCGGACGTTTTTTCTCAAACAAGGCGTCTTGCCAGACAGCGATCGGCAGACGCAATGAATAGAAGGAGGTCTTGCTGCAAGTACTGTCCTGATCATCTAGTTCAGCCTGATTGCAATTCGCATTTTGCCAAATCCAACCACGAAATTCTTTGACCGGGCGCGCGTTGGGCTTGTCTGCTTCGCTCGCCCAGAATCCAGTTAACCTTCCACTTAATCCACGTTGGCCAATCGATTTTTTGCCAGCATCCGGCATTTTTTCAAACGGAGCAATCCATTGGTAAGTTTGTCCACGCAGGCTGACGCTAACGCGCATTCTGTGTGCCTGGGCAAGGCTCTCATCACCGCGCTGATGCGAGACCAGATCAGCGCTATTAAAACTACCTGCAACATAAATATAGCCGCCAGCCCAGGGATTATTCCCTATGCCTAAACAGAGCGATCCTGTCGTGCCGTATTGCACCAGACAACCGGACATCGCTACTGCTTGCTGCACCTTATTTTGATCATCAAAATCCAGCGCAGAAAATGGTAATAGCAAAGGATGCAAACTGTCGCTACCCTTTTCTGCGGGTGGATTAAGTAGCGCCAATTGTCCCGCCGGATGGCGCAAGGTGGATAAAATCTGCTCACGTGTTTTAGCAAAACTATGCTGATAATTTTTATAACTGAGCTGCTTTTCTTGCTGCAAAACTGAAACTGCTAAAGCCACAGTAGCAATTGCTAGCAGTAAAAATGCCGTACGAAATAATAACCGTAGTCGAAACGGTGCTAGTGCAGAAAAAAGCGATCTCATCACTTAGCGTCCACCCAACGGAAACCGCGCATAGGCACGTTTTCTATACCTTCAAAATCAGGATCAATCTCGCGGAAGGCATCGCGGATGGTACTGACATGTTTACGGATATTGTCACGGTTACGTCCACTTTTAACGACTTCATATAAATCGTCGTAAGACACGACTTGGCCGCGACTGGCAAATAAAGCGACCAAAATCCGCTGTGCCGTCAGTGGCAAATTAATCCGCTGACCACGCCAGATCGGACTGCGCTGGCGCAAAGGATCCATCGCTAACTCATCTATCACTTCGACTTGTTTGCCATTGTCTTTATGTTGCTTACGCTCTTTGACGGCACGCAAAATCTCCAGAAAAGTGTCGATAAAATCAGCTTCTTCAAAGGTCGCTTTTTGTAAATAATCCCAGGCGTCTAAGGCTTTCATAATGCTGCGATAAATCGTGGCGGGCATGGCTGACACCACCAGGACGGGCGTCGCCTGACTTTTGTTAATCACATTGATGATGGCAACGCCGGCATGGCGTTCGCGCCCTAACTCAATGTCGAGTACAACCAAATCATAGGTCTCACGTGCTAGCGCAGCTTCTGCATCGTCACGACTAAACCATTGATCTACCTGAATGCCGGGCTTGGCGGATTCTATCCAGGATTTAAGTTGGTTACTGGTTGGGAGATCGTCCTCGATGACGGCTACTTTTACCATGTTCTGCCTCTCTTGCTGTCTGCTAACGCATGTTGTTAGTCGATCATATTCAACCAAAATTCAACCAAAATTCAATCACATGAGTATCCACGCTTTCAGCACAAAAGTCATACCTCTGGCTGTGAGTTTTTACTCACACGGTCTTCCGTCGATTCCGCTGAAGGAGCAAGCGCTCTGGTGCGATGAAGATACTGGCACGGCTGCCTCGTTGATTCTTCCGCGCAGCTAGTCGCATGATGTGTCTCAGGGAACAGCAGCAAATAAACGCGGCGCCCACAGCAAGCTCAGTACCTATTCAGCACTCATTTAGTACCAATTTAGTACACAACGCCACTCACAGGAGAATGCCATGTCTGACCGTATCAAAACTATCGTGCAAGCTATCCGTTCCGCATTATCCAAGGGCGCATCCGGCGTGTTCCATACATCCGGCGGGATTGCGAATGGTGCAGGCAATGTCATCACAAGCGGTGTCAAAACTCATGGCGGCAAAATCATCAAACGTTTGTTGATTCTGGCAACGATAGGCGCTACTGGTTACGTCGTCGTCAAGCATCCGCCTGCACAAACCATAGAACGTGGTGAAGTCGGTATACGGATCAACCAATTCACCGGCGTATCAGAAGAATTGCGGGCTGGTACTGCCATGGTCATCCCTGGCATTCATGAATTACGTCGCTACTCCTTACTCGATCAAATCTATCGTCCTGTGAAAAGTGCTAAGGCCAATGGTGAAGCGCCATTTCAGTCGGTAGAAGGCTTGTCACTTGGTGTTGACCTGACTGTGCGATATGTCCTGGACCCAGCCAAATTAACTAGTATGAGCAAAAATCTACCGCGCGACATCAATGGTGAAATTGTTGAACCCGCCGTACAAGGCGTGATCTACAAAGCCTTTACCCGTTATACCGTGCGTGAAATTTTCTCTAGCAAACGTCAAGAAATCCAGCAATTAATCGAGGCCGAACTCAAGCCTAAACTGGCGACAGATGGCATCGTCCTCCGAAGCGTGATGATAGGCAAAGTTGATTTACCAGAAGACTACAAAGCAGGCATGGAAAAGCTGCTGGCAGAAGAGTTAGAGAGTGAAAAAATGCGCTACACCCTAGAACTAAAAAGTAAGCAGGTGCAGCAAACATCCTTAGAAGCCGATGCAGAAAAAATCCGTCGTGAAAAAAATGCAGAGGCAGCTGCCAGCGAGCAAATCATTGCAGCCAAAGCGCAAGAAGAAGCGATGAAGCATGTACTGCCATTTAAGCAAAAACAAATCGAACAAAGGCAGTTAGAGGCCGAAGCGGAAAAAATCTCTCGCATCAAAACCTCTGAAGGGACAGCGCAAGCCCGTATTATCGAAGCCTCCGGCGAAGCAGATTCACGCCGCAAACTGGCGGATGCAGAAGCCTATCGTCAGGATCTGGTCGGCAAAGTCGCCAGCGCACAATTAGAAAGAGATGGCGCGTTGCTGACGAAACATCCATTACTGATACAAAAAACCATGGCGGATAAATTGTCCGACAAAATTTCCGTCATCATCGCGCCACCGCCTGCAGATGGTGGCTTTATCGGATCGGCTTTATTGGGAATTGGTAAAAATCAGCAAGCGCACTTACAGACGACAACACCGACCAACACGACAGAAGAAAGCCAATAATCATGTTAGCTACTGCCATCACTTTAATCGCCATTGTGACCCAGGATCAGGCGCAGTTGCGCGCCTCGCCGAAAGATAGCGGACAACAGCAAGCCGTATTATGGCAAGGCGATAGTTTGGAAATCCGTGGTGAAAAACTCGATTACTTGCAAGTCTATGATCACCGCCGCGAACGCGCAGGTTATATCAAAGCCAGTCAGGTCAGAATGGTATCGATGAAGCCAGACGACGCACCAGAATTATTATCCGTGGTCCGGTTCTTACGTGATACGCCGGGTGCAGAGGCATTGGGTATTGCCTATACCGCAGCATTTTTAAAAGCAGCACCAGCACAGGCAATCAATGTAGAAGCTTTTGATGCGTTGGGTGGAATGGCAGAGCGTCTGGCGCGACGTGCATCGAACAAAGCGCTTGGTGCAACAATAAAACCAAATGAGGCCCAAATTTCTGCCCACTTAGAGGTCGCCGCTTATTACGGCGTTAATCTCAAAGGTTTAGAACGTGATGGTCGTATCCAGCTTTGCTATGACGGCGAAGCCTTCCGCCGCGTGCTGGCAATGAGCGCAAATCAAACGCAAAAAGCCACTGCAGCGCTGGCGCTGACACGTGCTGATTGCATCGATCCGGTGATGCGTCCAACCGAGCGCAATAGTCTTGATCTGTGGCGCGCCGACGTGCTAGATCGTGTTGATATCAGCGAGTTGCCGGAGTACCTGAAAAATCGTATTCATATGCGCCGTGCCGGTGTCTGGTCCAGCATCGCTTTTCAACATCAACGTAAAGGCGATAACAGCCAACCGGCAGCGACCCGTGCATTGACAGAATTAGCCGCAGTGAACAAAAGCGAAATGAGTGACGACGATCTGAATAGTTATGCCGATGCAGGCGTGCGTACAGGCAGTATGCGTTGGGCGGCGGAGCCGACACCGGTAGCGGTACCGACCAGCACTCCGACAGATGGAAAAAGCCTGCATATCGTCACAACTGCAGGCCAACCCGGCGAGACTTGTATTGCCTTGGTCGATGCAAAGCATGACGTAAAAGCACCGCTGGTACAGCGCTGTACTTATAGTCTGGTATGGACCGCATCAGCACGGCCGAACGCACAAGCGACTGCGCTGACTTTGGCGGTGCAACCGATGGATTCCTGGCGCGAAATGTGGCTATTCCATCAGAGCGGCAAGGACTGGGTGATTGATGTGCTGCCACCAGCCAATAGCGACCCCGATCTGGGTTATGCAGAATTTGCCGGCTGGGTACCTGGCACGACAAAAATGCTGGTCGCACGTGAAGCCAGAATCGATGGTCGCTACAAACGCAGTTTTGAATTAATCAGTATGGAGTCTTTACAAACAGAAAAATCGGCAGATAAGCCAAGCTCTTTAAGTCTGTTTTATCGCTGGCAAGATCCGGTATGGAAAAAGCAGACGATTAGTTTGCGGTGATGGAATGAGTTTTAAGAGTTCACGATCCCTGCAAAACAAGGATCGTGATTTCATCAAATCAATTACTGGAACAAGCCATCCTCATGCGCCACACTTGCCGATGCCGGAAATTGTACGCAGAACTTGCTACCGACATTCGGCGTAGATTCGATCACCAGATGGCCTTTATGGCGCAGCAATACATGCTTCACAATGGCTAAGCCAAGACCGGTGCCCTGTGTCTCGCGGGAACGGCTTTTATCAACGCGATAAAAACGCTCGGTTAATCGAGAGATATGATCGTTACTAATGCCGATACCATTATCTTGTACGATAAATTTCTGACCCTGACCATTGGTTTGATTTTTCCAAATCAGTTTGATTTCACCATTTTCTGGCGTATAGCGAATAGCATTAGTGACTAAGTTGGTTAGCGCGCTACGGATTTCATCATTGCTGCCTAATAAATCCGAGCCGTTAAATTCCAGACTAATATGATGCCGTCCGGCAGATAAGGCATGTGCTTCTTTTAAAATTTGCTCTAGCATGGCGCGCATGTCAATGCGCTCCGGGCGCATAGGATAATCGATCGATTCCAGACGGGTTAAGGTCAACATATCCTCAACCAGACGCTGCATACGTTCGCCCTGCTCTGCCATCAATTTAAGATGCGACATGCGGATGCTGGAATCCAGATCCGGCTGCATGGAGGCAATCTCCAGAAAACCGTTAATCACGGTCAGCGGTGTACGCAATTCATGCGAGGCGTTGGCGATAAAATCGCGCCGCATCATGTCTATACGTTCGGACTCTGTCACATCATGCGTGACCAGAATTTGACGTCGATTTTCAAACGGGATAATGTGGACGATCAGCTTGCGCTCGCGGAAAGACAAAGTAAGTGGCGAGTCATAGCGCCCTAAAATGATGTAGTCCATAAACTCGGGGCTGCGTACCAGATTGGTAATTCGCATGCCTTTATCTTGACGTAGACTCAGACCAAGATGGCTCTCCGCCGCGGGGTTGCACCATTCCAAAAATAGTACGTCGTCCATGATGACCACACCATCGGGCAACAAAGTCATGGCCTGGCGAAAGCGCGCCAGCCACTCTGCCAGTTCGGCCTGGTTTTTTTCATCGCCACGGCGCAGGCGATACAAACGAGAGAACACGTCAGTCCATGCGCCCCAGCCATCGGGTAGCCGAACCGTATTCGGATTGTCCAGCCAATCGGAGAGTCGCAGTAAATAGAATAACTGGATACAAATCAAACCCATCATTCCAGCCAGGCCGAGTAGCAAACCAGGCACCGCACCCCAACAAAACCAGCCTACCGCAGCGGTTAACAAAACGACGATCATACGCACTATGGCGGAAATCCAGAATACGAGATGAGGATGCATTAAATGGTCTAAATAATTTGCGAAATAAGATGCTAAACGAGATGCAAAACAGTATGCAAAACGAGATGCCGAGTCAGCTAGTAAATCAGCTACTAAAAATCAAGAACTGCGCTGACGAAGCGGCGTTAGTCAGATAATAACGTCTATGATAAATAATATACTCCATACCTGTATATATAAGCTGTCCATATAAATTCTGGACAATACGGCATTTTTAAAAAAATTTATGGGGAGTATATGGATTATATATAGTTTATTGTCAGCATATCGATATTACTGATTCTAAGCAAACTACAGCTCTGACTATTTTTCTGACAGCATATAACCGACGCTACGTACCGTTTTAATCAAGGACTCGGCCTCTTTCAATACTTTACGCAAACGCAGTACATGCACATCGACAGTACGCTCTTCAATCACGACATGGTCGCCCCAGACTTTGTCGAGTAATTGGCTACGGGAAAAAACGCGCTCTGGATGCGCCATAAAAAACTTGAGCAGCTTGTATTCCGCATGCCCGATATCGACTTTTTGCTCATCAATTTTGACAGTGCAACTCACTGGATCGAGTATCACCGGGCCCGCAGCTAATGCGCTTTGTGCATGTTCTGGGCTCTTGCGGCGCAACAAGGCTTTGATACGGGCGGTCAGCTCGCGGGGAGAAAACGGTTTCGTGACGTAGTCATCTGCACCATGATCCAGGCCAGCAATTTTGTCTTCTTCCATGCTTTTGGCAGTCAACATGATGACAGGCATCTCATTGAAGTTGCGGTCAGCACGAATTTTAGACAACAGCCGCAAACCGCTCTGGTCAGGCAGCATCCAATCCAACAAAATCAACTGTGGTGTTCTGCGTTGAATAAATTCCCATGCTTCTGCGGTGTTATTCACAGCAAATGTGTTCCAGCCAGCAGCACGGAGTGTAAAAGTAACCAGCTCGACAATTGCTGGTTCGTCTTCCACAATGAGGATTGTTGTCTTATCAGCAGCCATAATTTAGATTAGTTATTTTGCTCTTGTTTGGTCGCTACATAGTCAGAATGGCGGATGTCTTTGCCTTCGATAATATAGATCACGTGCTCAGCGATATTTTTAGAATGATCACCAATACGTTCAATCGCTTTGGCAACCCAGAGGGCGTCAAGCGAAGATGAAATCGTGCTTGGATCTTCCATCATAAAAGTAATCAGATTACGCATGATGGAACGGAAATCATTATCCACAATCGCATCTTGGGCAATCAGGCGCACTGCCTGCTCGCCATCCAGACGGGCAAAGCAATCTAGTGCCTGATGCAACATTTCACCTACGCCACTGGCCAACACACGCACGGTTTCGTAACCACTGAAGATGGCAACGGATTTACGATTGGCCGCAGCATCTCTGGCAATCCGTGCGATCTTGGTCGATTCATCGCCAATCCGTTCCAGATCGGTGATTACTTTGCCAGTCGCCATGACGGTACGCAGATCGTTCGCAGCAGGCTGGCGCTTGACGATGAGGTGGCTGCACATATCATCCAGCAATACCTCAAGGCGATTCACTTCTAGATCAGATTTGATTACCAGTTCTGCCTGATCTGCATTACCAGTGCGGAAGCACGACATCGCATCATGGAAATGGTTTTCAACCAAACCGCCCATCATCAAGACCTTGGAACGTATCGTTTCCAGATCATTGTCGTATTGTTTTGAAGAATGTTCACCTATCACGGTCTACTCCTAAATGTGCAATTTCTTACTTAGTTTTTAACTTAGTTTTTTACTTTATATCTACGCGCGCAGTTAGCCGAAACGACCCGTGATGTAATCCTGTGTTTCTTTTTTGACCGGATTCATAAAGATCTGATCGGTCTCACTAAATTCCACCAGTTCGCCCAAATACATATACGCGGTGTAATCAGAGCAACGCGCTGCTTGCTGCATGTTGTGCGTCACAATCGCGATGGTGTAATCCTGCTTTAACTCATGAATCAATTCTTCAATCTTGACGGTAGAGATCGGGTCCAGCGCCGAGGTTGGTTCGTCCAACAACAAGACTTCTGGCTTCACTGATACGCCGCGCGCGATGCACAAACGTTGTTGCTGACCACCAGATAAACTCAGACCGCTTTTATTCAGTTTGTCTTTAACTTCGGTCCACAATGCTGCTTTTTTCAATGCCCATTCAACCCGTTCATCCATCTCACCTTTGGACAAATTTTCATACAAGCGAACACCGAATGCGATGTTGTCATACACCGACATCGGGAACGGTGTCGGCTTCTGAAACACCATACCAACTTTGGCGCGCAAAAGATTGATGTCTTGATCGGCATCTAAAATATTCTTACCGTTGTACATAATCTTGCCCTCGGCACGCTGGCCTGGATACAGATCATACATACGATTTAAAGTCCGCAATAATGTCGATTTTCCGCAACCAGAAGGACCGATAAATGCAGTCACTTTTTTGTCATGGATATTCAAATTAATATCACGCAAGCTACGTGTCGCACCGTAGAAAAAATTCAATCCAGAAATTTCTATCGACATTTTCATGTCTGCGCTGGCAGTCGCACTCGAAGATGAATTTAAACCAGCATTCATCGATGGATTAATAGCTACGTTGATTCCATTATTCATATTTGTACTCATTGGCGTTGTCATCATGCTGGTTCCAAGAAATTAATTTTGTACTTTTTGATTAAACATCGTGCGAGACAGGATATTCAATCCCAATACGCTAAATGTAATCAGCAAAGCGCCGCCCCATGCAAGGTCACGCCAGTTGTCGTAAGGACTCATAGCGAACTGGTAAATCACTACAGGCAAGTTGGCCATCGGCTTATTCATATTGCCGTTAAAGAATTGGTTATTCAATGCAGTGAATAACAAAGGTGCGGTCTCACCAGAGATACGGGCAACCGCTAACAAAATACCAGTAACGACACCCGCTTTAACAGCGCGCAAACGGATTAGCAAAGCGACTTTCCAGCGCGGTGCGCCGAGTGCAAAAGCAGCTTCGCGCAAACTGGTTGGCACTAATCCGAGCATATTATCTGTGGTACGCACAACCACCGGTATGGCAATCAAGGAGATCGCTAAACTACCGGCCCATCCAGAAAAATGTTTAACATTAAATACATAGATGGCATACACAAACAAACCAATGACTATGGAAGGTGCTGACAACATAATGTCCGTCACAAAGCGTGTGATGCTGCCAAACCAGCTTTTATCACCGTATTCTGCGAGGTAGATACCGGCCAAAATTCCAATCGGCGTACTGATCAGAGTAGCGAAACCGACCATCATAAAACTACCCACAATCGCGTTCATCAAACCGCCGCCATCGCTACCTGGCGCTGGCGTTGTTTCTGTGAACATATCTAAGCTAATCGCTGAGAAACCTTTGATCAGCAAAGTGAACAAAATCCACATCAGGAAAAACACGCCTAATGCCATTGCCAGAGAAGACAAGGTAATACCGATTCTATGCATCAGCAAACGACGTTTGTAGACAGGATTATTTGCTGAAGAATTTAAAGCGTTGCTGGCGAGGGTCATAGGACTGGTTGAATTCGTGCTCATTTTGCACCTTCTTTTCTGGTCAAACCAAGCAACATTAATTTAGCTGCGGCCAAAACAATAAATGTGATGACAAACAAAATCAGGCCAAGCAAGAACAACGATGATGTATGCAACACGGTCTCGGCTTCGGCAAATTCATTCGCTAAGGTAGAGGCAATACTGTTACCCGCAGCGAACAAAGACCAAGATAATTTGTGCGCATTACCGATCACAAAAGTAATCGCCATAGTCTCGCCCAAAGCCCGACCTAAGCCCAGCATCACACCGCCGACTACACCGATTTTTGTATAAGGCAAAACGATTTTTCTAACGACTTCCCATTTAGTACAGCCAAGACCGTAGGCCGACTCTTTTAAGACTGGCGGGACAACTTCAAACACATCACGCATGACAGACGCGATAAAAGGAATAATCATGATCGCTAAGATCACACCGGCAGACAAAATACCGATACCTATCATAGGGCCAGAAAACATCACTCCAATCACAGGCAATTTACCTAGCGTTGCGTGTAACGCTGGTTGTATGTAATCCGAAAACAGCGGTGCGAATACAAACAAACCCCACATACCGTAAATAATACTTGGCACACCGGCCAATAATTCTATTGAAGTACCAAGCGGGCGTTTAAGCCAGGCGGGACAAATCTCAGTTAAAAACAAAGCGATACCAAAACTCACCGGGAAGGCGATCAGCAAGGCGATAATCGAGGTTGCCAGGGTACCGACAATGGCGATCAAACCACCGTATTTATCATTGACCGGGTCCCACTCTATCGTCGTCACGAAGGCAAAACCAAATTCTTGCATCGCTGGCCAAGCGCGAATGATGAGTGAAATAATGATGCCTACAAGCACCACCAAAACAAACAAAGCGAAGCCGAATGTCAGTTTATGAAATAAAAAATCCTGCCACTGCTGACGGCGCATCACCGCTGCCATATTCACCTCAGCATGATTTGCTGGTGCGCTTGGCTGCGTTGTATGTTGCTGCGGATTGCTTGATGTAGATGAGGAGGCTGACATAGCGATCGGAGGTTGTTGTGTCTGCATGGAAGGAGATTTCCATATTGGTTTACTAGCAGCTTAATAAGTGATCGGCATGAACATCGTTGTCTGGTCCGTTAACTTACCAGTTCACTTACGCGTTGACTTACCTGTTCATGACCACTTAAACAAAGGCACTGAAATCAAACAGTGCCTGTAAAACTCTTGATTAACATCGTCGGAACTTCGAAGTTTTACAAGGTAACTTCGTCGCTCCGATGCTGTAGATTCAAACTAAATTAATTACCAGATTGCTTTACCAGAAGCGTCTTTGATTTTAGATTTCCAGCTATCTTCAATTAACTTAACAACTGGTGCTGGCAAAGATACATATTCCAACTCAGTCGCCATCGCGCCACCGTTTTTGAATGCCCAGTCAAAGAATTTCAACACTTCTTTACCCTTGTCAGCTTCTACTTGGGATTTGTACATAATGATGAAAGATGCGCCAGTGATAGGCCATGTAACTTTGCCTGGCTGGTTAGTCAACACCAAATACATACCTGGTGCTTTTGCCCAGTCTGCACCAGCGGCAGCCGCTTTGAAGTTTTCATCATCAGGCTGTGCGAACTGACCATCTGCATTTTTCAACAAGGTATAGGTCATTTTGTTACGTTTTACGTAAGCGTACTCAACATAACCGATGGAATTTTTGATACGTTGTACGTTAGCTGCAACGCCTTCGTTACCTTTACCGCCCAAACCAACTGGCCATTTGACTGCAGTGCTTGCGCCAACGACTGTTTTGAATTCTGCATTGACTTTAGACAGATAGTCAGACCACAAGAATGTTGTACCGGAACCGTCAGAACGGTGTACAACATTGATGTCTTCTGCTGGCAATTTGATACCTGGATTCAATGCAACGATCTCTGGTGCATTCCATTTTGTGATCTTGCCTATGTAGATACCGGCGAGTACGTCACCAGTCATCTTCATCTTACCTGGCTCAACACCATCCAGATTAACGACAGGCACTACACCGCCAATGATCGCCGGGAATTGTGTCAGGCCATCGGCTTCCAGCTCTTCTAACTTCAAAGGCATGTCTGATGCGCCGAAATCGACTGTTTTTGCTTTAATTTGTTTGATACCACCGCCAGAACCGATAGACTGATAGTTCAAGCCATTGCCGGTTGCTTTTTTATAGGCTTCTGCCCATTTAGCGTAGATTGGATAAGGGAAGGTGGCACCAGCGCCAGTCATATCTGCGGCATAGGCGGCAGATAAAGAAACAGTTGCACCGACTGCTGCCAGCGTAACAACTAAAGATTTGACGATACGATTGAGTTGCATATTCACCTCTGAGTTAAATAACATGATGCTATCCATCTAGTACGAAGCGAACTCTACAATCCAATTGTGACAAGATTATGACTTCATTTAATATGATGTAATAATAGATGAAACGATATGAAAATTTGTATTTTTCTGTCATAAACTTGTCATATTGCTTCTTTACAATCTATTCACCTATCTATGACGGTCTCTATGACACGCGAGCAAAATGCAAGATCAAAAATTACCCGACCCATCAGCGGAAAAAGTGGTGACTGTCAGTGAAGAAGACTTGCATGAAACGCCACACGCTGATACAAAAACACCACCGAAACCACCGGCAAAACCAATTGTGACAGGCCACAATACGCAAACTCCCCAGGCACCAACGGAGTTGCCGCGCTCGGCAATCTTCCTTGACCGAGAGATGTCACAGATCGCGTTTAACTGGCGAGTACTGGCGCAGGCGGAAGATAAAACGATCCCTTTGATGGAGAGACTGCGCTACTTATGTATCGTCGGTAGCAACTTGGATGAATTTTTTGAAGTCAGGGTCGCCAGCCTGTTAGCGCAAAATACGATTGATGGCGAGTTGGCACAGCATGCGACTTTTGTTGCGATGATGGAGCGCATTAATACCGAATGCCATCAACTGGCAAAACGCCAATACGAAGTATTAAATCAAGAAATCCTGCCGCAATTGGCACGCAAGCGTATCCATTTATTGCGTCATACCGATAGAAATGAAGCGCAACGCGCCTGGGTGAAAAGCTATTTTGACCGCGAAGTCAAACCGCTGCTCACACCGATCGGCCTTGATCCGGCACATCCATTTCCACAGGTTGTTAATAAAAGTCTTAATTTTATCGTCTCACTGGCAGGCAAAGATGCTTTCGGTCGGGATACTGCGATTGCGATTGTAAAAGCACCACGGGTACTGCCGCGTGTAATTAAATTGCCAGATGAGTTGTCGGACAAAGGCTTATCGTTCTGCCTGTTATCCTCAGTTATTCATGCGCATATTGGCGATTTATTCAATGGTCGTGAGGTATTGGCGTATTCACAATTCCGCGTCACGCGCGATAGCGATTTGTGGGTTGATGAGGAAGAAGTTAAAAATCTGCGCCAGGCTTTACAAGGCGAATTACAAAGTCGTCAGTTTGGTGTTGCAGTTCGCTTAGAAGTTGCAAAAAACTGCCCTAATGATTTAGCCCAGTTTTTACTATCTCAATTTGCATTAGATCAAGATCGCTTATATCCGGTAGATGGTCCGGTGAATATGGTGCGCTTGTCAGAGTTAGTCGATCACGTCAAGCAACCTAGCCTGCGCTTCCCGCCCTTCTCGGCCAAGATTAATTCAAAATATACCCATAACGATATTTTTACTTTACTTGGTAAGCAAGATATTTTGCTGCACCACCCTTTCCAACCGTTTCAGACAGTCATTGATTTCATCCGGTCAGCCTCACTCGACCCAAGTGTCGTCGCAATTAAACAGACAATTTATCGTACCGGCATGAATTCAGATTTGATGGAGTCGCTGATCACTGCGGCACGTCATGGCAAAGAAGTGACTGTCATCGTAGAACTAATGGCGCGCTTTGATGAAGAAGCCAATATCAACTGGGCGGACCGACTGCAAAGAGCTGGTGCGCAAGTTGTGTATGGTGTGGTTGGATTAAAGACGCATGCCAAGCTGGCACTGGTGATACGGCGTGAAGAAGGAGGCGTCTTGCGCCATTATGCGCACATGGGTACAGGTAATTATCATCCGTCAACTACCAAGTTTTACACCGATTTTGGTTTGCTCACTGCACACCCGGAACTGGCGGCTGAGGTGAATGAAGTCTTCATTCATTTAACCGGATTAAATAAACCCAAGAAGCTGGAATACCTTTGGCTAGCGCCATTTGCCCTCCAACCACAAATCATCAAAGCTATCCGTAACGAAGCCAAAATCGCGCGCTCGGGTCGGCCTGGTCGTATCATCGCAAAAATGAATGCCTTGCTGGATGAATCCGTCATCCGCGCTTTGTATGCTGCCTCTGCCGATGGCGTAAAAATTGATCTGATCATTCGCGGTGCCTGCGCCCTGCGACCTGGCGTACCGGGATTATCGGAAAACATCAAGGTGCGCTCTATCATCGGACGTTTTTTGGAACACAGCCGCATTTATTATTTCCGCAATGATCTGGCACATGATGTCCATCTGGCCAGTGCTGATTGGATGAGTCGTAATTTATTCCGCCGGATTGAAGTGGCCTTCCCGATTTTGGATAAATCCCTGAAAAAACGGGTGATCACAGAAGGCCTTGACCCCTATTTAAAAGATAACGTCAATGCCTGGACGCTGGATAGTGAGGGCGAATACCACCGCAAAAAAGCCCGCACAAAACAGGCCGCTATCTGCGCACAACAGAGCCTGATGCAACGCCTAGGCTCTTTGTCTGAAACAGAGGGCGAATAAAATGGACTTGATCTTGTGGCGCCATGCAGAAGCAGAAATAGCAACGCCAGAGATGCCCGACAGCTTTCGTAAGCTCACAGGCAAAGGCATTAAACAAGCTAATAAAATGGCCTATTGGCTAGATAGTAATTTACCTGAGACCTGTCGCATCCTGGTTAGCCCAACGGTAAGAACCAGAGAGACCATGGCAGCACTCGACCGCAAGTTTAAAGTGCTGCATGAGATAGGCCCAGATGCAGATGCAGACGCCTTGCTACAAGCGGCCAACTGGCCGAATAGCCGCGAACCTGTGCTGATCATTGGACACCAGCCAACCCTGGGGCAAGTCGCTGCACGTCTGATCGCACCAATGCAACAAGAGTGCGCAGTGCGCAAAGGTAATGTCTGGTGGATTAGCCAAAAGCAGAGAAACAAAGAGGAAGGCGACGACGATTTGCAAACCTATCTGAAAGCGATTATGTCGCCGGACTTGGTTATAAAATAAAAGTAATAGCAAAAAGGGAGCTTATAAAACAGAGCTTCTAAAACAAGACGTCCAATAAAAGTGCGGCTCCTGGCACGAAATCATGCCAGGAGCCGCACTTTCATTGGACGTTCTAGTTTAATTCCTTCGTACCTCTAATACTCCGCTCACTTCCCGTATCACCATCAAGGCTTTTTGCAGTTGCGCTGTGCCGGTGATTTCTGCAGTAAACGACATCCGCGCCTGCGACTTCGCGCTTTGTGTGTTGACACCGATCACATTGATTTTTTCTCGGGAGAATACTTCTGAGATATCGCGTAACAATCCTTGTCTGTCTTGTGCCAGCACAAAAATATCAACCGGATAAACCGTTTCTTTACCGTGCTCGCCCCAGGTGGTTTGCAATACACGTTCAGGCGCTTTAGTCCGCATTTCCGCAAAATTTTTGCAGTTAAGACGGTGAATAGAAACCCCTTTGCCACGTGTGACGAAACCAATAATGCCATCTGGTGGCGCAGGTTTACAACAGCGTGCTAGCTGCGTCATCAGACCTTCGGTACCGACAACCAGTACGCCGGACTTAGCACCTTGGGTCACGCTGGACGCGCGGCTTTTATTGGTAATATCAATTTCGTCCGGGTCGACGACCTCGACGGTTTCGCGCAAACTATTTTCTATCTGGCGCAGACTGAACTCATCTTTACCGACCGACAAAAATAATTCTTCTACATTGGCAAACCCCAGCTTGCGCGCCAATTCATCCAGATTGACGGCGGTTTTACCTTCGCGCTGCAAGGTTTTTTCAACAAGCGATCGACCATTCGAAAGCGTTTCTTGCTGATCAATCACATTAAACCAAGCGCGAATTTTGCTGCGGGTACGGGTGCTCGCTGAATATTCTATGTTGAGCCAATCGCGCGACGGTCCGGTCTGGGACGAGCCTACTTTGAGCGTAATGATCTCTACCGTCTGACCATTTTTTAGCGGCGTATTTAGTGGCACCATGACGTTATCGACGCGCGCACCACGACAACGATGTCCGACATCGGTATGCAAATGGTAAGCAAAATCGACCGGGGTAGAGCCACTCGGCAATTCAATCACACGCGCTTGCGGCGTCAGGACATAAATACGATCATCCAGCGTCGCTGCTTTGATTTTTTCTACCCATTCACGCTGTAATTCTTCCTGACCAACCACCACATCGGCGACCTCGGATTTCCATGCTAATAGTTGTCTGAGCCAAGCAATTTTTTCATCGTATTCTTGTGCAGAAAAATTGGACCCACCAGATTCTTTATAGCGCCAGTGCGCTGCTACGCCATACTCAGCAAACTGATGCATGGCGCGGGTGCGTATTTGCACTTCCAGCGGACGGCCATCTTCCACCACCACGACGGTATGCAATGATTGATAGCCATTTTGTTTTGGGCGAGAAATATAATCGTCAAACTCATTAGGCAGCGGAGTCCACGCGTTATGGACCAAGCCCAAAACGGTGTAGCAATCTTTAACATCATCAACCACCACACGGAAAGCACGCACGTCGTATAGCTCATCAAAATTGACGTCCTTGCCCTTCATCTTTTTAAAAATACTGTAGATGTGTTTAGGTCGTCCAGAGACCTCTGCTTTGATGTCAGCTGCTTTTAATTCTGCATTCAGACGACTAATCGCAGAGACCACAAAACTCTCGCGCTCCAGCCTTTTTTCTTCCAGCATTTTGGCGATACGTTTGTATTGCGCAGGCTCCATAAAACGGAAGGATAAATCTTCTAACTCCCATTTCAATTGCCAGACACCCAGCCGGTTTGCCAGCGGCGCATACAAATCCATGGTCTCGCTAGCGTATTGCTGTGATACGGCATCGTCACGTTTACAATCAGCGAAATAACGCAAGGTCGTCACGCGCGACGCCAAGCGAACAAGGACTACACGCATATCGGTTGCCATCGCTAGCACCATCTTGCGCAAGGTTTCCATTTGGGTCGCGGTTTTTTCTGCGGAGTCCTTGCCGCGACCAACATCATGTTGGGTCAAGGCCGCCTCGCGCAGGCGCATCAGACGGCGAATACCAGAGACCAGATCGCCAATTTCTTTACCAAACCGAGTTTCAATTTGTGCGGCGGCAGCGGGACTTAGTTCCGGCAATTCAAACAATAAACCAGCAATCCGGGTATCCACATCGGTACGCAACATCACCAATGTAGAAACGACGCCCTGCACAAATTGCAGCGCATTTTGACCTGTGACCACATTACGATTTACGTATAAAGGAGTGACGAATTCAAGTGCTGCCATGACGCGGGCAGATTCGCTCTCCGACAATCCTTCTAACAATTGCGACTGCAATTGAGATTCTGACGGCGCTGCTAATGCTGATGTCGATACCATAATGTCTATTTGTTTTTACTTATTTTTGTGCCGCAGTAACGACTACTTCAATCAACCAATCCGGATTTGCCAACGCGGCTTGTACAGTCGCCCTTGGCGGTGCATTACCCTCAGCAACCCATGCGTCCCATGCCTGATTCATGCCGCTAATTTGAGTAATATCGGATAAAAAAATCTGACACATCAGAATGTGCGATTTGTCGCTTCCGGCCTCCGCTAGCAGGCGGTCAACATGCCCCAATACTTCCGTAGTTTGGCCGATAATATCTTGGCTGGTATCTTCGGGAATCTGACCGGCTAAATAAATCGTTTTATTAAAAATAGCAGTTTCGGACAAGCGTTGCCCGACATGAAAACGTTGTAAGCTCATTGCAATCCTGCTGATTGATCACTCATTATAGAAACCTCTATGACTGTCCGATGAGGCATAGTTTTATGCCAGAAAAAACGCTCTGGCAATCGCGATTTGTTCCGGCTGCACAAATGTAGGAGCATGACCAACGCCCGGGATTTCTACCACGGCGGCACGCGGGCCACGCTGTGTCATTTCTTGTGCGGTCTGCTCGCTGAGCAAATCTGACTCAGAACCTCTGACGACCAAGGTCTGGCACTTTATCGCATCATAGGCCGCCCACAACATGCCCTGCCCTGCCAAAGCGATTTCCGGTGTCGTGGCTTTAATTGGCGCTGCCAAACCCAAATCATAATGACGTATCCATTGACCGTCTTGATTTTGCTTCAAGACATCAGTCGCCAGCTTATGCCATTGCGCATCGCTATGCGGGCCGAAGGAAATGGAAACCTGCTTAATGTAAGCGGCAGCTTCCTCAAAAGTATTGAAACGTACATCCTGGCCTATGTAGTCTCCAATGCGCACCAGTGCCGCGGGATTGAGTACTGGACCAACGTCGTTCAAGATCAGTTTTCTGATAGGACTCTCCGGCATGGCTGCTAAACCCATGCCAATCAATCCCCCCATCGAGGTGCCAAACCAATCTACCGTTTCAACATCCAACCTTGCAACCAGGGTCACCATATCGCTGACATATTGAGGCACTTGATAAAACTGGGGGTTGCGCAACCAATCCGACTGACCCCGCCCGACAACGTCAGGGCAAACGACGCGATAAGTATCCGACATCACTTCCGCCAAGGCATCGAAATCGTCCGCTACCCGGCTGAGGCCATGCACACAAACCAGCACGCGGGGATTGAGAGGATCGCCCCATTGTTTATAGGACATGCGATGTAATCCTGCAGGGGAAACACATTGAACGGATTTGCGTAGTGCAATCATGGGCGAGCCTTATCTGATTGATCGTTGGGATGAAGCAATTTGATATTTTACGATGCTTGAACTGCGGCTACTGTTCGTTTTCGTACTTATTTTAAACAAATGTCTAATATGGCTTAGGACGAAAACGATTACTCGCACTGGCATTACAATTAATTTATATACTGGATATAAGTATATTTAAGTTGTCCATACATTTAATGGTTTACAACCGATATTTTAAAAAAATAGTGGGGAGTATATTCATTAAGCGTAATATGCTGATAAAAAATAGTGCTACGATCAAACCACTTCTGTACGACTAAGCACGTTTGGGCGATGCTGGCGAAATGTCTGGCACCTCCCAAAAAGCGATTTTGCTTTCATTTTGCATGACTAGCAACTACATTGACTTATTGTCATCCATATTCAAAGGAAATGTTATGCGTAGCACCATCCAATTAATCAGTTTATCGCTCTGCGCCTTATCCTTAGTCAGCAATGCGGAAGCCGCCGGAAAATCCAAAGCTGGGCTGTGGGAAGTGACCATACAATCCGACGCGATGAAAAATATGCCGACCATTCCACCAGAACAACTAGAAAAACTGAAACAGATGGGAATCAAAATCCCCAATATGCAAAACGGTGGGATGACGACTCAGATGTGTATCACAAAGGAAATGGCAGACCGCGATCAACCGCCAGTCAACTTCAAAGATCAATCCGGTTGTCAGTCAAAAAATATCCAGAAAAATGGCAATACCTGGTCTATGGATTTGGTCTGTGATAAACCAGAGATGAAAGGTAGCGGCAAAGTTACAGGCACTTATCTTGGCGACGATAGCGTCCAGTCAGTTTTTGATTTTAAGGGAATCGCTAACGATAAACCCATCAATATGCATAGCGAAACCAAGAGCAAATGGTTATCCGCAGACTGCGGCGATATTAAGCCATTAGACCTGCCAAAAAACAAATAACAAATAACAAATAACAAGAGATCTTTGCACGATAAAAAGCCAAGCAGAGTGTTTACCTCAAATGAGACAATAGCAACAGGATAAATTTAAAGAGTGGCAATCATGGCGTGG